>JBASML010000242.1:0-2139 GCA_049656845.1 Syntrophaceticus sp. | reverse complement strand
GGATAAATGACGCCGCATCTGCCGGTGCCAATGCTTCTTCATCCTCGATGAAGTCCCCCAGGTGACTGTCTTCCTCCTCACCTATAGGGGTCTCCAAGGACACAGGCTCCTGAGCGATTTTCATGATCTCCCGTACACGCTCCGGCGGAATATCCATCTCCACGGCGATCTCCTCGGGTGTGGGATCTCTACCCAATTCTTGCAGCAGTTGTCTGTTAATCCTGACCAGTTTGTTGATGGTTTCCACCATATGAACAGGAATACGGATCGTCCTGGCCTGGTCAGCGATGGCCCGGGTACTCGCCTGCCTGATCCACCAGGTAGCATATGTGCTGAACTTATATCCCTTGCGGTAATCAAATTTCTCCACAGCTTTGATCAGTCCAAGGTTACCCTCCTGGATCAGGTCCAGAAAAAGCATCCCTCTTCCTACATAACGCTTGGCAATACTCACAACAAGTCGCAGATTTGCCTCTGCAAGCTTGCGCCTTGATTCTTCATCTCCGGCCTCGATTCCCTTTGCCAGTATCACTTCTTCCTCAGCCGTCAACAAATCAATCCGGCCAATCTCTTTTAAGTACATACGGACGGGATCATCGATAGCAACACCGTCAGGAACAGACAGATCCACATCGGCTTCATCATCTTCTTTTTCGGCTTCACCATTTTTAGCATCCGTTTTTCCGCTTCCGTCCGAACTGATCTTAATTCCGATGGCCCCAAAATGCTCGTAAATGCTGTCTATTTTTTCCGAACTCAAATCAAAACTCTGGAGGGTATCCATAATTTCCTCATAGGAGAGAGTTCCTTTTTGCTTCCCGCGCTCAATTAATTTTTTAACTGCATCAATGCTTGATTGTTCTTCTTTCATGTGCTATCCCTCCTTTCTGGTGCATCAAATCATATCTAAGCTGAACTAACCACTAACATTTTTTAGTTGCTCTAGTTCTTCGTACAGTACATGTATTTCTGCTAAGAGCTCCTTAATTCCTTCTTGGTCGCCGTTTTTTTCGTACTTTCTTAAAGTAGCTTGTTTTGCGTCTATTACCTGGCTTAATTGCTCCTTTTTCAGTGTCCAAATATAATCTTCTATCAACCGTTCCTTCTGCACCTGATCCAAAGAATTCTCTTCCCCACTCATCAACAGGCCTGCCAGTTCATCCCTATTATCGGTTGGAACCAGCTCAATTAATTCAGCTGGGCTAGCCCAATCGGGATTTTCAAAAAACTTATGGTAGTCTGCAAACTCTCCAGTGAACACCATATCTTCTTTGATCTCTTCCTGTACCCGCTCCAAAAGATGGGGATCCTGGCACATAAAGCGAAAAAGCCCCCGTCTTGCTACCTCTGACGCAGGTATGCGACGATTTTCGAAAGTTTGTTTGCCTTGTACCATATTATATCTGTTTTTATCAGTTTTATCCTTCTTTCGGCGCTGTTTATTCAAATAACGGGTTAATTCCAAGTTGATGGCTTCCTCTGATGTATGCATCTTTTGGGCAGCCATTTGAATAAAACCCTCACGTATCACATAATTGGATATTTTCGCTATCTCTTCTATAAGGCCCCTGGCTATCTCTGCCCGTTCCAATACATCATCTGGGTTGTATTGCCGAAGCAGCTGCTCTAGCCTGAACTCAAAGTAATCTATTGTACGGTTTTCCAGGGCATCCGCAAAAGCCTCTCCTCCATAGTTTCGCAGGAATTCATCAGGATCTTTGGCATCCGGGAGGTCCAGGACCGATACCCGAGCCCCCAATTCCTGAAGAAAGCCTGCACCGCGCATCGTAGCGGCAGAACCAGCTGCATCCTGATCAAAAGCCAAGATAATGTCTTTCGTATAGCGCAGTAAAAGCCTAGACTGTTCCTGTGTAAACGCTGTTCCCAAGGCAGCAACTGTGTTACAAAAACCATATTCCTGAGCAGTGATGCAGTCTAGATAGCCCTCCACTACAATGAGCTTCTTTTCATCTCGAACCGCAGGTATAGCTAAATGGAGACCGTATAAGTTACGGCTCTTATTGAAAATAAGTGACTCCGGTGAGTTCAGGTATTTTGGTTCCCCATCCCCCAGTGACCGCCCTCCAAAACCCAAGCAGCTCCCCCTAGCATCACAGATGGGAAAAATAACACGCCCCC
>JBASML010000241.1:0-1853 GCA_049656845.1 Syntrophaceticus sp. | reverse complement strand
TACCTATGCTGAAAGAACTGGGCTATTCAGAGAAAGAAATTGAGGTTATTAAAAGCAGTGGAACTTGGGGCCAAGATAAGAATGACTGAGGGTGATGACAAATCTTTGTTAATATAGTGGGAGATCCAGTCGGAGACAATCAGAAAAGGCGTACTTAGTCCTGGGGTCCCCCGCCTGAAAGCGGTGACGCCGATAAAACAGCAAAGCGGGTTACCTGAGGTAAGGTAGTAACCCGCTTTGCCAGATCAATGTTACTGTCTTGCTGAAATCTTAAAAGGAATGAATTTTTGCGATGATATTTATGGAGTTACAAGGAAAGTTAGCCTGTAAGGTAGAAATGTACTTTTGAAATATAAAATACCAGGGCATAACAATCTATAGAAATTATCAGAAAACCGTTGTAGCAATAGGCTAAATACCCCAAACTCTTTATTATTTATTTTGAACCTCTAAGTAACCTGTTTTTGTTTAGCTTTGAGAAAGGTTAGATGACCGCGTCGCGCTTCAGGAATATGACTCTTGGGGTGGTATAAGTGAATCTACAACACGTAAAATATGCATTGGTTGTTATGAGGCATGGTTCTATTAATAAAGCTGCTAAAGAGTTATATGTGACGCAGTCATATCTGAGCTATTGCATAAAAGAACTTGAAAATTGCTTAGGAGTAAAGTTATTTAAAAGAACGTCCATGGGTTCTTTAGTTACAGATGAGGGAAAAGAATTTCTAGAAATGGCACAACCACTTTATATAGAGGCTGAGTCGATTAAAGAGAAGTACAATAAAAGGATTCTAAGGAATAAATTTGTGATTGTTAGCACTAGGACCGTTGTTGCATTAAAAGCGTTCGAAGCATTTTTTCAAAGCATAGATAACACCGAACGATATGAGCTATCGTTTTTTGAAACGGGCTTGATAGAAGTTATAGACCAAGTATATTATCATCTTGCTGATATAGGCATTGTGCTGCATTTTGCTAATGAAGGACAATTTGTCAAGGAATATGCGAATGAAAAGAATTTAGAATATCACAATATAGACTCTGTTCCAGCCCATATCACTGTTTCTAAAAATCATGAAAAGGCCAATTGTAGTAAAATAAGTGGACATGAGATGGAGTTTTATCCCTGTGTAACTTATAGTGATTTTTCGGATGTTGCACTAAATCTTGAAAAAGAATGTGAACTGATTAGAGCAGAGAGACCGAGAAGGTTGATATTTGTACGTGATCGACATACATTGTTACAAATGTTATCAAATACTGATGCCTATGCTGTAGCTCATAAATTTTACTACAAAGATAATGAATTATTCAACCTTGTATCGATACCAGTCAAAGATGCAACCTCCCGAATATGTATTGGCTATGTTGCCAACAAGAAGATACTTTACGATATGGGATACAAAGGAAGGCATAAAACGGCACTCATAAAACATTTGAAAAATACGATTGTTAAATATTTCAAGTGATGTCGATAAAATGTACCACAATCCAGCACCGTAAATTGCTTTAAATTTTCACGATGATATCTATAAAAGAATAGCAACACGTAGGGATGACGTGTTGATTCGACAACACCCTTCAAAAAACTGAAGGGTGTCTGGCACACTCTTATTGCCACCAGCTCCCTCTAATTATTCGCCTCCTGATTTGCCTGGAAAGATAATAATGTTGCGAGAATTAGCCAGCAGAGCGGACTTCAGACCAATGGAGGTGTGATTGTTATTGGACACATTCAACTTCAGGGGATGGCCCATCAAATACAGGCGCAGCGGCAAAGGACGGCCTCTCATCTTGCTTCACAATGGGGGCACTTTACACATCATCTGGCGCGGTATGGAGCCCCATCTGGC
>JBASML010000240.1:0-4411 GCA_049656845.1 Syntrophaceticus sp. | reverse complement strand
GCTAGCTGTTAAGTGTATTTGACTGGTGCAAACTGGTGCATCCAAGTTGATTATTATCGAGGATAACCCGGATTTTTTAAAACTTTTTAAAAGAAATAACCCGTTAGGGGTATAGCATAATGCATCTGAGGTTGTGTATCCCAGGTTTGGTTTCTTCATGAGTGTCGTAATTGTAGGTTTTTATAGTATCAAGTGTAGGAGGAATTCATATGAAAGATCTTGTTGTGATCGGGGGAGGCCCTGGAGGCTATGTGGCTGCCATCAGAGCTAGTCAGTTAGGGATGAAAGTGATCCTGGTGGAAAAGGATGCTCTGGGAGGAACCTGTTTGAACAGGGGATGTATCCCTACAAAGGCGTATTATCAGAACGCTTCTGTTTTGAGGACGTTAAATCGTCTTCAGGATTTCAATGTCACAGCCGATAACATTGCCTTTGATATGGCTGGGGCTCATCGTAGAAAAAATCAGATTGTATCCGGATTGGTGTCTGGAATCGAGAAACTGCTAGAGGCAAACCAAGTGGAGGTAGTTACAGGTAATGCTGTAATTACTGGCCCAGGTAGAGTAATGGTTGGTGAAAAGGAGATTAAGGCCAAGAGGATTCTAATAGCCACGGGATCTTGTTCTGCCAAACCACCCATCCCAGGGGCGGAACTGTCTGGAGTAATTACCAGTGATCAAATGCTGGAGATGACAGCGGTGCCGCCGCGCCTAGCCATCATCGGTGGGGGAGTGATCGGCCTGGAATTTGCCTGTATTTTTCATGCCTTTGGGAGCCAGGTTACCGTTTTTGAATTTCAGCCTGAGATTCTCGGCAATATGGATCGGGAAATTGTGAAAAGAATGGGCACTTTCCTGAAAAAGCAAAAGATCAAAGTGATAACTGGAACAGAAGTACAGACGATTCAGGAGTCCCCAGATGGCCTTTCGGTTACAGCTGTAGGCAAAAAGGGTGAACTGTGTTGTACAGTTGACCAGGTCCTGATTGCTACTGGGCGCAAGGCATCTATCCGGGGAATTGGTTTAGAGGAGCTGGGGGTTATTTGCCAAGATGGATTTATCACTGTTAATGAAAACTATGAAACAAGTGTTCCGGGAATCTACGCCATTGGCGATGTCATAGGCGGTCTGATGCTTGCCCATTTGGCTTCCGCGGAAGGGATTACCGCTGTGGAAAGGATGGCAGGGCTAGAGAGCAGTGTGGACTATCAAGCTGTGCCCTCCTGTATCTTCACCTTTCCGGAAATAGCTGCTGTGGGCATTACTGAGCAGGAGATGGAGAACAGGGGGATCGATGCCAAGATTGGGAAGTTTCCTTTTGTAGCAAATGGCAAAGCAGCTGTGATGGGAGAAAGAGATGGGTTGGTCAAGGTAATTGCAGATGCTGATCATGTCATCCGCGGCGTTCATATAGTGGGGCCGCATGCCAGCGATCTGATTCAGGAGGCTGCGGTAATAGTGAGAAATAGAATGAAACTTGATGATGTGATTAGCACTATCCATCCTCATCCTACACTAGGAGAGGCTTTCCATGAAGCGGCTCTTGATGCTGCAGGTAGGGCTTTACACCTTGTTTCTAGACCTTGATGGCAATTTAAGATCATATTTTACTATTTATTGATATTATCTGTTAATATACTGATTCCGCGGCGGAAATAGCTGAGAGGGTGTGTAATATGGCTGCCAGAAGTGTTTTTGAAATAATCGGTCCTGTGATGATTGGCCCTTCTAGTTCTCATACCGCTGGAGCGGTAAGGATCGGGCGTTTTGCTCGGATTGTTCTGGTAGATAAACCGATTAAGGCTAGGGTTAACTTATATGGTTCTTTTGCTAAAACATCATATGGACACGGTACAGAACGCGCCATATTAGCAGGGCTGCTCGGTATGCTTCCTGCTGATGAGCGTATTAAAGAAGCCGAGGATATTGCTGAACGAGATGGTCTTCAGTATGAATTTATACATTCCGCTGCCCCAAAAAAACATCCTAATACAGCTGGTATGTACTTGACTGGTGCAAAAGGGAAAAAAGTTTATGTAGAAGGGTGCTCTATTGGTGGGGGAGAAATTGTAATTTCACGAATTGATCAATATGAACTTGAGATTAGAGGGAAGAAACCCACATTGATGGTGGAGCATGAAAACAGGCCAGGGATGATCGGTTCCATAACAGCCTTGTTAGGTGATCAAAATATAAACATTTCTTCCTTATATCTATATGGGAGTTCTGTTAATAGGGACTATAATTTGCTTGTTGTTGAGTGTGACGAGATTGTTCCGGAAGAGGTAAGGCAGAGGCTGTCCAATATGCCGGAGGTCACGAAAACCAGCTGGATTAATCCCTGGAAGGGAGAGATATAGTGAGAAAGGACATTTACCGGATTGAGGATTTAGTAATTGATGCTGAAAATGCTGGTGTTCCCCTCTGGCAAGTAGTGCTTGATTCTGAAGAAACTAATTTTAATATAGAACGCAGTTTGCTCTGGGAACGAATGAGAGAAATCTGGAAAGTAATGAGGCAGTCTGTGTCACATGGGGTGGAGCAGGGTATTAAGTCTTTGAGTGGTCTTGTAGGGGAAGAGGGAGTACTTTTTTTAGATTATTTAAATAAAGGGATGACATTATCAGGAGAAGGAACTGTGCTCGCTGCGGCGCGGGCATTAGGTGTTGCTGCCTTGAATTCCTCTATGGGTAGGATAGTGGCTGCTCCGACTGCTGGCTCTTGTGGTATCTTACCTGCTGTTCTTTTGACAGTGGCTGAAAGAGCAGGTAAGGAAGAGGATGATGTGATCAAGGCTTTGTTTACTGCGGCAGGTATCGGTTTGGTTATCGATGAGGTCGCCTCAACTGCTGGTGCCCAAGGCGGCTGTCAAGTTGAGTGTGGAACTGCATCTTGTATGGCGGCTGCGGCTGCAGTGGAGATGGCAGGGGGAACCCCTCGCCAGGCTGTAAATGCCGGGGCGATAGCTTTAAAGTGTATGATGGGCTTGGTCTGTGACCCAGTTGCAGGGCTTGTTGAAATTCCTTGTGTAAAAAGAAATGCTGCAAGTACAGCAGTTGCCTTGTTATCAGCAGATATGGCCCTGGCTGGTATAGAGAGTAAAATTCCCATCGATGAAGTAGTTGGAGCAATGAAAGAAGTAGCGGGTATGATGCCCGCAGCTTTAAGGGAAACAGCTGAAGGAGGTCTGGCAAATACTCCCACTGCCAGAAGTATAGAGGATAGGATTTTCAGAAGATGTTCCCGGCAATAACTGCAATAACTGAAGAAAGAGAGAAGAAAAATACCTGGAGGTGGACTGATGCTCTATATAGTCAACGATTCCCATGATCCCTATTTTAATATGGCTGTTGAGGAATACCTTTTATATGAATTAGAAATCGGTGACCAGTATTTGACTCTCTGGCAGAATAGGCCAACTGTTGTGGTGGGGCGCAACCAGAATACCTGGGATGAGGTGAATCTGGAGTTTATCAAAAAGCACAATGTGGCTGTTGTCAGAAGGCTGACTGGTGGGGGGTCGGTTTACCATGATCAAGGAAATCTAAACTTTACATTTATTTTCAAAAACCAGAGAAGTGGAAAGTATGATTTTGCAGGTTTTATGGCCCCAGTTGTAGATGCGCTCAAAAAAATGGGGCTGGCAGCGGATATTGATGGGCGAAATGACATTACCATCAGCGGCAGAAAAGTATCTGGCAACTCTCAGTATCAAAAGAAGGATAGTGTTATCCACCACGGCACACTTCTCTTTGATGTGAACCTGCAGCATCTGGAGAATTCACTAAAAGTCAGCCATGACAAGTTGGCCAAGAAAGGTGTATCCTCTGTGCGAAGCAGAGTTATCAATATTAAAGAACTTCTTTCTGCATCCTTAGAGATGGATGAGTTTCAATGTTTGATCAAAGAAGCGCTAATGACGGCATTTGGGGTTGATCAGGGCGATTATCACCTGACGCCTGCTGATCTGCGGCGGATTGAAGAACTAAAGAGGGAGAAATATGAGACATGGAATTGGAATTTCGGCGCATCCCCTTCATATAACATCAAAAAAAGCGGGCGCTTTCCCTGGGGCAAGCTGGATATACTATTGGATGTGCGAAATGGGGTAATCACTGGATGTAAGATTTATGGGGATTTTTTTGGCAGGGATGACCTATTGCTTTTAGAAAAGTCATTGGAGAGTGTCCCCTTCCGGGATGATGATATGAGGGTTGCTTTACAAAGTGTTGATCCAGAAAAATATATTCCAGGCTTGAGCAGGGAGGAATTATGTAGTTTATTGTCGAAATAATTGTCGAAATAATTAGTAATGCTATTAATTGATGAACCCCGATGCTGCAATGTTGCTAGGGACATTTGACTTTTATCAGGATTTTATTGCAGGGGGTGGCAGTAGCTGAGTCTTATAC
>JBASML010000239.1:0-3539 GCA_049656845.1 Syntrophaceticus sp. | reverse complement strand
TGTTCACCCCAGCGGCACTTACCAGAACGGCATCTGCCAGAGCAGCACCTACTCACCTACCAGCGGCACTTACCACTTACTTACCTACCAGCCCGCCTCCTGCTAGCTCCATTCACCAGGCTCCTGGAAACCGATACCGCCTTCTAAAGCATCGCCTCTTTAAAAGCCTGACCTGAAATGAATCTAATAAATCCCGGGTTGCACCCGCGAAAACATAATGCCTTACGCTATAGCAGGACCTGATTGCTAACTCCATTCACCAGGCACCTGGCCATCAAAATTTTTATAGCGTATTTGACCGCATTTGCCGCTGATTTTCCTATTCTTTCTATTAATTGGGCATGTTGGACCTGTTGGTCCTGTTGGACCTGTTGGACCTGTTGGACCTGTCGGGCATGTTAGACCTGTTGGGCCTGATTCTGATTCAACATTATCCGCCCAGATATGACAAATTGGCTTTTTCAGTTGTTCAGCTTGATTGACAATGGATGCCGTTATAGAACTGTCTTCTTGTTCACTGCCATCCCAGATGGCAATCAAAACATCACAGTGCTCAGCAATATAACAACCAGCCTTCAGATATGCTGCTCTCCTGGTTGGTGAGGGCGGCATTTCAATCTTTTCAATAGCTTTCTCTGACAACCAGTATTTTATTTCTTTTCTTAACTCAGCCCCCTGGCTGTCAAGCCGATAATCATCAGAAGGGCCAAAAACATTTAGATATTCGTTTTGGGGAAGAGGCAGTATCGCAATCAGCCGGGCGGCTTTCCGCTCTAACAGCTGCCTGACAGCCAGGCGCTCAGTTTCTGTTGCTAATGTTGAATAAATGGTTATGTAATGCTCTGCAAACTGTTGTTCTATATAGCAAATTGCCTCATCAATTGCCTGCTCTAATTTTTCAGTTTGTTGGGGATCCAAATTGATATGGCCTGTAATCCCGATGCTGAGCGTTTTCCGGTCCCCCATATAGGTCAAAGCATTAAATTCCTTTACATTGACATGCATGCCAATAATATTATCCGGGGGCAGGCTTGATAATTCAAATTTACGTTTATCAGCCAGACTGCTCATTTTAACCAAATTCTCCATAGAACGAGCGCCATGGTAATACTTGTTCACACGCAGAAAGGCATCCAAAACCCCCGTCTCTATCACAAACTGCCCATCCGCTCTTATTTGAGGTGCATCGGTCTCCAAATATTGTCTTAAAATAAAGGCCCGACGAATCATGTACAGGCTATCTTCAATTGTATTGGGGTTGCCGTTGATGCCTCTGATATTAATATAAGCACTCAACCGGCTAATAAAATCCGGCTTCTTAGCAGTTCGATCTTCTAAAGTATCGCCTCTTTGAAAGTCTGAGAATGAATCCCGGGTTGCGCCCGCGAAAACATATATCCCCCCACCCAGAGGGCGAGATATCCCATGATCACTAAATTCTCCATCCTGCATAGGGGCCAAAAAATAACGCAGCCATCCTAAATTACGGCCTTCGCAGGGATTATCAAATTCATCCCAGAAAACCAGCGGCATCACACCTTGCAGATGCAAATCACGAATCTGGTGAAAAGCAGTCAGCAGCTCCTGGGGGGATTCGAATTGAGAAAGGTTAAAGGTGAGTTGGGCATTTTCCCCGATACCAAGCCCTTTGGCTATTTCTTTGACAACGAATGATTTACCTGCACCGGGAGGGCCAAACACAGCAACACACAAAGGAGTCTCAGGATTTTTGAGCCGCAAATAATCCTGCATCGCATTTTTTACACTGCGAACCCCTTCAATTTCCTGCCGATCCGCACTGGACCAGGCCCCAATCGTTTCCACCGGAACATCAGGCAGTGAGGCCAGCGGCCCTTTAAGCACAATATTACGGGCACATTCATTTACAGCATCCTGCGCATCCCGCATAGAAGAACAGCCCTGGTGCTTTTTTAATAATTTTTCCTCCAAAATCGTCCAGTGCTCTTCAGCATCCATATTGATAACCGTTTCATTGTCCATACCAAAATAACCCAGGTCGCCGATTTGATCATCTATATAACTGGCTGAACCGTTACCCCTGGAGCTTAATTCCTGATAAAAATTGACTATGCCCTTATAAGGAAAATCCAGCTGTTTACAATTATCCTTTTCCACTACTTCATAACCTATGATGTGAAGTTTTCGAGCTAATTTGACACCCTCGAAACTGGCTTTGACCCAATCCATTTCTTCCGGATTTTTTATCCAGCCCGAGGCAAGCGCCCCTAACAAACAAGCATGATAGCCCATTATTTGTCCAGGGAACTGATTTGCAAACTCCCCCTCCTGCCAGCTGCGGTCGAAAATCATAGCACTTTTGGACTTATCGACAATTATCGCCCCGCTGGCTCCCAGAGTTACTATTACTTGTTTGTACTTGATGTTATTTCCATTGGATTGGATAAAAGGACAGTTTTTGCTTAGAACTGCAGCCACAACTTCTTCCAGCATTTTTTCCCACGATAAAGATATGCCTATTTTTACAGCACACGAGCGCAAATCACTTATCGAAGTGACCACAGTAGTTCTATCTGCCAACCCCAAATCTATTATTCTGTCAAATAATGGGTTATCCTTGCCATCATTATACTGGCTCAGTTGGATAATGATATCCTGAGGCAGCTTTTTCCCGGAATCATCCTTGGGATCAGCCCCAGGATCAGCCAATAAAACCTCAGGCCAGCCTTCTTTGCAATCACGAAAGCCAAGGTTGGTATCCTGGATAATCAATAAATCAGGATAGCCGCTCAACTTAGCAGCAGCATAATCCCATTGCCCTGGCTCAAATTCGTGCCATTTTTCTAAACGGAATGAATTATGGCTAAAGCCCGGATTGGGAAACTCCCTCCACAAAGTCCAGGATGTGGTTATCCTGTTGTCTTTAGGGCGGTTCAGCAGTTCCTCATCAAGAATGGTACCCTCAACCTCAGCAAATTCTGTCGGTATCATTTTATTTAACAACTGATAAATCATAGCGGATCCACCAGGTTTAGAACTCAGCCTAACCTTCGTGTCCTCTTTGGGTTTTTCCCAATAATACACCCCACCCCTAACGATAATTTCCTCGTCATGAATCCTAAACCAATCTACAGTTGGATCACCACAGACCTGGATAAGTTTTTTCATCATCAATGCTCCTTATATACTATGAGCAGCAGCCGATTTATGAGGAAGATTCCCAATTCGGTTGGTACCCATTTTGATCTTTAAAAATCTTTAGGACCAATCACGGGGACAATCACAGGGACGGTTCCGGTGATTGGTCCAGGTACAAGCAAACAAATATGCCCCGTATACCCCGTCAGAGACCAGCTAATTAGACCATTGGGTGCTTTCAGTTATTACGGCATCAACGGCATCAAAAACAGTCCGGTTTCGATCTATACCCATATTTTTACTGGTGACAGTCACCTGGGAATGACTGGGCATGACTGGAATAGCCTGGGAACAATGGCCATCACGCCACAGCAGGAACGTCTGCTGATAGGCTCAAGCACAAGCAGGCAAAATTCCGAAAA
>JBASML010000238.1:0-1547 GCA_049656845.1 Syntrophaceticus sp. | reverse complement strand
AAAACATACAACGCCGCAACCTGCATTTTCTAGAAGAAGCGGAAGGATTCCAAAACCTGATCGAGCATTTTCATTTAACCCAATCTGAGGTTGCCCAGAAGATGGGGCTCAGTCAAAGCACCATTGCCAATAAACTAAGACTATTAAAACTTGCCTCTCCTGTTAGGGAAAAAATCTATAAATTGAGATTAACAGAGCGTCCTGCCCGAGCATTGTTAGAATTAAGTGATACCGATTCCCAATTGGAAGCTTTGAAATATGCTGAACAAACCAATTTTACGGTGCGTGACTGGGAAGAACTGATACGGCAAGAATGCAGTCCAGAGAATGGCAAAATTATTTCCCGGGAAATAAAGAAGCGTAGGAAACAAAAAATAAAACCCGTGGTCAAGGATCTTCGTTTGTTTATAAATTCATTAGAAAAAGGGGTTAGGGTGCTGCAGGATGCGGGTCTGGATGTGCAGTTGCTTCATAAGCAGCATGATGATGGACTGCGGATTATCATTGATGTAGGAGAGCAGAGATCGCAGGGACGGCAGACGGTTTGAAAAGTCGTTAATCGCCATCAAATCACCTTGTTTCCAGAAGCAATAGATGATGATATAACCTCGGACAACCCGGTCCGATATATTGATGACTTTGTAGGCTCCAATGAAATAGAAAGCAATTGCCAAGAAAAAAATCCAAGTGTCACGTAAAAACCCTCCAGGGATCCCTAGAGGGTTTTATGGTGTTTATGTTAGTTTGAGTTTATTATTTAATTTATAAAAGTATAACAATGCTGTAGTAAGATCATGACAAAAGAGCCTCAATACCTGAAATATATTCCAGGTAAATCAATCTATCTATTCGCCCTAGTCTTGATTCGTATCAGTAAAACAGCCACTACAGCGATGGCAGTGGCGATAACTATTGGATAGGTTCCGGACAACCAACTGCCTCCGGCCACAGTTCTGCCGACGAGCGGTGGGCCTATGAGCATTCCAAAGTTCTGGCCTAGACTGACTATGGCCAGAGCCATGCCAGCCAATTCAGGGCGCGGCACTGTTTCAGGAGCCAAGGTAAAAGTACTGCTGGGAATGAAACCTACAACAAAGCCAAGCCCAATCATATAAGGAATGATTACAGAAGTATTACCCAGATTGAAACACCAAATTAAAACAAACACTGCCACAATCAAAGCTGTGCCCAAGACTGCCTTACGATTCCTAACACGGTCAAGCACCCAGCCGGCAAATATTCCACTCGGTATAACCGCTAGAGATGGCAAGCTGGCGTAAAAGCTGGCTACTGCCGGCTCTATTCCATGAACCTGACTCATAAACGATGGCACCCAGGTACTATAGGCAACGAGGCTGAAGTTAAAGCCTGCAAAAGCCACTGCCAGAAGCCAGGTATTGAGGCTTGCCAAACCCTGAGTTAATGAAACAGGTGTCTCAGATTGACTCCCCACCGTGCCTTCCGTTCTCTTGGGGCTATCAACCACTGCCGCGTAGACCAGAAAAGCGATTAAGGTGATAGCAGCTCCAAACCACCAGATCCCCTGC
>JBASML010000237.1:0-11063 GCA_049656845.1 Syntrophaceticus sp. | reverse complement strand
GTTGGCTGCTGCGAAAGAGCTGATAGCGGATCATAAAGTTATAGGTTTGAGTAGAGAGGCTATAGGGAGACTGTATGATTCCGGGATATTTGATTTTATATTAGTTGAAGCTGATGGTGCCAAGGGTAGGGGTCTAAAGGCTCCTGCATCTTTTGAACCGCAGGTTCCTGATCAGGCAACCTGTGTGGTTGTTATTGCAGGGGTTGATGTGCTGGGTAAACCGCTGACAGAGGAATATGTACACCGCCACCATATAGTTGCAGAACTAGCAAAACAGAGGGTGGGGACTCCAGTTACTGCTGAAACTCTTTTGAGTGTTTTTAGATATTATCGGTCGTTGCTCAATCGATCATCTCCAGGGTTAAGGGTAATTCCTGTGCTCAATAAAGCTGATGATGAATATTCACAACACAAGGCCAAAAATGTAGCAAGAGTGTTGTTCCCAGAGATGGGAAAGGTTTTAATCACATCAACATTATCACGGGAGCCAGTACAGGAGGTGGTGTCGTGATTGCTGCGGTGATTCTGGCAGCCGGTCTTTCACAAAGGCTGGGAAGGCCGAAACAGCTGCTGAAACTCGGCAGCAAAACCATTATCGAACATGTTACAGAAAATGTTCTCCAGACAGGGGTTTGTGAAGTTATTGTTGTACTGGGGGCGCACTGCCAGGAAATCCGGAAGGTTCTAAATCCCTATCCTGTAAAGTGTATTTATAACCCATATTATAAGGATGGGATTGGCACCTCTGTTGCTGCAGGCGCAGCAGAAGTAACTCCTAATGTAAAAGGCATTATGTTTGTGGTTGGGGACCAGCCCTTGCTGTCAACAGATTATATGAACCAACTGTTGAAGGTTTTTCTTGAAAAAAAACCGCTGATTTTAAAGCCCGAAAACGGGATGCCGGCAATATTTTCTAGCAATTTAAAACAGGAATTAATGTGCTTGACAGGGGATACTGGCGGCAGGCAGTTGATCAAAAAATACCGAGAGAGAGTGATCACAGCCCCCTGCATCCCTGCAAACCAGTCCTTGGATATTGACACAGAAAAGGACTATAGAAAGGTTCTGGAGACATGGGAACTGATGCATTCATGATAAGAGGTAAATGCTAATTAGGGGGCTACCAATGGCAAAAAACCTTTTTTTAACTGGAAGGGTGAAGTGTGGAAAGTCTACTCTGATCAAGCAGGAAATTACACCTTTCTTGGGTCACGTGGGAGGATATTTTGTCCAGCGCATTTTTTGCTCAGGTCAGCACTGTGGCTTTAAGATGGTGGAGCTTTTAGATCAAGAGAGCTACATTCTGGAAAAGGAATTTGGTTCAATCAATGAAGAAAAAGACCTGGTGGTCTACTTAAGTGAAAATGGTTGTTGGAAGACATGTATTAATACCTTTGAAGAGACGGGAGTAGAGATCCTGGAGCGGTCTTATAATAGCGGCAAGAAAGTGATTTTAATGGACGAACTGGGTAGGGTAGAGCGGTTTGCCCCGCGCTTTCAAAACATGGTGCACATGCTGCTTGACGACCCGGTGTATGTCCTGGGGGTACTAAAAAAAGAAGAAAACCTGTTCCTGGATGGGATCCGAGAAAGAAATGATGTGTTTGTCATTGATCTTGATATATGGGATTACCAGGAAGCGGTTGAGAAGGTGCACAGCTTTTTAGTAGATGTCTTTGTTGCTGTTATGGCAAAACCAGGAAATGATGAAAATAGCTAACGGATCTATAGGAGAGCGGCCTAGAAAAGGCCAGGCAACAGGGCAGGCCATCTCTAAAAATAAAAACCCCTGGGGTTTCTCCCAGGGGTTTTTGAGCTTATTGTTAATAACCCATTCCCATGTCGCCCATGCCTCCTGGAGGCATTGGTGGCATAGCATCCTTTTTCTCCGGAATCTCGGCGATTAAGGCTTCTGTGGTGAGTAACATAGAAGCGATGCTGGCAGCGTTCTGCAGGGCGCTTCTGGTTACTTTCAGTGGGTCAACGATACCTACCTTAACCATATCAGCATACTGTTCGGTGAGGGCGTCAAAGCCTACGCCAGGCTCTGAATTTTTGACATGCTCTATAACCACTGATCCTTCAAGTCCTGCGTTTTCGGCGATCTGCCGCAGTGGCTCTTCTAAGGCACGACGCACAATCCTGATGCCTACTGCCATATCACCTTCAGCATCTATTTCATCAAGAGTTGGGATGATGTCTACGAGACTCGTCCCACCACCTGGGATGATTCCTTCTTCAACAGCTGCGCGGGTGGCAGAAAGGGCATCTTCAATGCGGTGTTTCTTTTCTTTTAGTTCGGTTTCTGTGGCTGCTCCAACCTTGATTACAGCTACACCACCTGCTAATTTTGCCAGGCGTTCTTGAAGTTTCTCTGTGTCATATTCAGATGTACTATCTTCAATCTGCCTTTTAATCTGATTGACACGTTTTTGGATATTCTCAGAGCTTCCTTCACCTTCAACAATTGTGGTGTTTTCTTTATCAATCTTGACCTTTTTGGCACGGCCGAGTTGTTCTAGTTCTACATGTTCTAGTTTGTAGCCCATATCCTCACTAATAAAGGTGCCATTAGTAAGGATAGCAATATCCTCCAACATTGCCTTGCGGCGGTCACCGAAGGCAGGAGCCTTAACTGCTGCGCACTGTAGAGTTCCACGTAGTTTATTGACCACTAGTGTTGCCAAGGCCTCTCCTTCAACATCCTCCGCGATAATGAGGAGGGGTTTACCTGTACGGACAACTTTCTCCAACAAGGGAAGCAAGTCGCCCACAGCAGAGATCTTTTTCTCATAAATGAGGATATAAGGTTCGTCTAGTTCTACTTCCATAGTTTCAGAGTTGGTGACGAAATATGGAGAGATATAGCCGCGGTCAAATTCCATTCCTTCCACGACTTCGACCAAGGTTTCAATTCCTTGGGATTCCTCAACTGTAATAACCCCATCTTTGCCTACTTTTTCCATGGCATCGGCAACAAGTTGGCCGATCTCTTGGTCATTGCCGGCGATAGCAGCAACATGGGCGATGGATTCCTTGGTTTCAACCGGGGTGCTGATCTTCTTCAATTCCTCAACTGCTTTTTCCACAGCCATATCGATGCCGCGTTTTAAAAAGATAGGGTTTGCACCGGCTGTTACGTTTTTCAAGCCTTCACTGACAATAGACTGAGCGAGTACAGTTGCGGTTGTAGTACCGTCACCAGCGATTTCGTTGGTCTTAGATGCCACTTCTTTGCAGAGCTGTGCTCCCATGTTTTCAAAGGGGTCTTCCAGCTCGATTTCCTTAGCAACAGTTACTCCGTCTTTAGTGATAGTAGGAGAACCAAATTTTTTTTCTAGAACCACATTGCGGCCTTTAGGGCCAAGGGTGGTTTTTACAGCATCAGCTACGATATTTACGCCTTCTTCTAGTTTCTTACGGGCGTCCATATCAAAAACTATCTGTTTTGCTGGCATAAGCTATCAAGCCTCCTTATTATATCTTATTCCTTAATTGCGAGAATGTCGTTTTCACGCATGATCAAGTATTCCTCTTCTCCAATCTTGACCTCGGTACCGCCATACTTGGCATAAATAACTTTGTCGCCTACTTTTACTTCAGGGGCAACGCGGGTACCGTTGTCCAGCATCCGTCCGGGCCCTACTGCGATAACTTCACCCTCTTGTGGTTTTTCCTTCGCAGTGTCTGGGAGGTAGATGCCTCCTTCGGTTTTCTCTTCATTAGAGAGAGGTTTTACAAGAACATTGTCACCAAGTGGCTTAAGCATTAAGCAACCCTCCTCGAATAGTATGAATTTTTGTAGTTTGAAGTTGTTATTAGCACTCAATCTAAAAGAGTGCTAATAACATCTATGATAAATAATACAAATGAAGGAGCTACTTGTCAATACTTTTTTAATCATTATACCCAAAAATTTTTTAAACACTCATTTTAATAAGAAAGAGGGGTGAATTGGCGAAAACAAGATTAAGCCAGGTGGGCGATAATCACCGTCTGGTTTCCTTTTTCTCTCACACAGGATGGGCATGTTATGAGGCAGAGGTAAAGGTCCTGAACTTGTTCTTCTCTTTTTTTAAGATCCCGGGTCAGTTTATCAATATCTTTCCCTAATCGCATTAGAGGGGCTTGGGCAACCCGGGAATAAAATCTACCTTGCAGCTGCAGGCAGGCAGTGTCTTTTTTATAGAGCTCCTTGCTTTTGGGCGGCTGTATTTCTACAAGAAGTTCTCCCCGGAAAAGGCCGCTTTTAAGAAGAACCATAGCATTCTCTTTAATGATGTATCCTTTACTGTTAGCTTTGGCCATAGCCATAGCGATATCCTCATGGTAGGAAAGTGGCTGGTGAAAGGCCATACGTGTAGTAACTCGATAAAAAAAACGGGGTGTTTCCCAGAAGTGCTCTTTTTCGTGCCAGTCCTCGGGATTGATCTTCTGACAGTGACAGTGCTCGATCATTCCCATCATCTCCCAAATTAATTATCTTTATTAGACATTAGACCTCAGCTTGTTACTTCTGCAAAATATTTGTAGTTCCTGCTTATGAAATAAAATCTATTGGTGATAGTTACCTGGAAGAACTGGCTAATGATGACAGGCACCAATTTCTCCATTTAATTTGACATTTGACTCTAATCTCTGACATATAATTCCGAGTAGACCTCCATGCCGCTTTCATGCAAAATCAATAAAAAGGATAAAATAGCCGATGGCTCTACAAGCGAGCGACCTATTGAAGACCAGGAACAGGATAATAGGACAGGCGAAACTGTGCCTGCAACCTTCAGGCTTTTGGGCTCCGACCTCCCATCCCTTTGTCATGCCTATTTGTAAAGGGACATGATTACCTAAGGCGGGGAATAAAATACTTTTTAGAATAGAAAGGAGGTGAATTTCTGTTGAAACTCATTTTACTGAATCGCCACAAGCTGTTGCTGTGGAGTGCATGTTTTATTCTTTTGATTGGAGCTTTTTTTCTGTCAGGCCTCTACAATCAGGTTTCAGGGGTATTTAATAACGATGAACGGGAGGTCCCCATCTATGCGGTGGATACCAAGGAAAAAAAGTTAGCCATTTCTTTTGATGCTGCCTGGGGAGCTGACTATACCCCTACTCTTTTAAATATTTTGAAGGAAAATGATATTAAAACAACTTTTTTTCTGACGGGTATTTGGGTAAAAAAGTATCCGGAAATGGTGAAAGCTATTGCAGATGCTGGCCATGAACTGGGAAATCATTCTACAACACACCCTCATTGTAACTCGCTCTCAGAAGAGGAATTTCTTAAAGAATTAAAAGAAAATGAAGAGATGATCTACAAGCTTACAAAAAAAAGAACCCGTCTTTTCCGGCCGCCTTTTGGGGAATATGATAACACCAACATCAGGGCCGCACGTAAAAACGGGTATGAGGTGATCCAATGGAGTGTCGATTCCCTTGATTGGCAGGAACTAGGGGTGGAAGCTATTGTTGATCGCGTCCTTAAAAACGCTCACCCAGGAGCGATTATCCTTTTTCATAATAATGCCAAGTATACACCAGAGGCACTTCCCATTATACTAAAAAAATTAAAAGAGGATGGCTATAAGATTGTGCCTGTTTCTGAATTGCTGATTAAAGGAGATTATTATGTGGAAAAGCATAGTGGAGTGCAGAAGAAGGCCACAGGGAGCGACTAAAACTCCCTGGGCTTGCAGATAATCTCTTTGATCTTGGTATCAAAAAAATTGTTGGAGTGAGCAGGTGTAATCACAAGTGCAGTGTCTGCACCGGTTCCTGAACCACCCACAGCGATGACATCTTTGCCATAAGGGATCAACCCTGCATCAAGAGCCATTCCTGAGATCTCCACACAGACCTTAACCCCTTGTCCCAACATGCGCAATGTCTGGGCTATGATTTCAGCCGGGTAGACACCTCCAAACTTGTTGCGCAGTGCCCTGTCCAGGCCTGCCATAAGGTGGGTTGTTGTCAGTATCTGAACTCCTTTTTCTGAAAGTTTCTGTCTGGCTTTGGCTGGCATCTCATCATCACCAGGGGATTTAAACCCAACATGATGAGTAACACAAACGATTTGGAATCCCTGATCCAGGAAGTGTTCTACTGTAGCACCGCTGTTTGAAGCGACCACAATATGGTCGATCTTTAATTCCTTAGCTCTTTGAATCGCTAATTTGGAAACAGCCTCTGTATTAGCAGGTCCTTTCTGCTCCCAATACAATATGTTCAGCCTCCTTTAAACCGGCAAGTTGCCGGTGCTTTTTTATAACTGTATTTTACCAGAAAAACAATCTTTAGCAAGCTAGTGTTAATTTGTGTGTATACATCATAGTTGGCTTGCGGTTGTTAGAATGGTGCTGATTGTTTGAAAAAATCGGGAATAGATCACTGTAAGTCTGTGTAGAAGGTGTATTCTGGTGTTCCTGTTCTGAATCTGTACAAAGGTTAGTTATACGAAATTTTATTTTGGGGCAGGAGGATGATAACTGGGGGGCAAAGAATAAGTAAGGCAAACCAGATTAAATGCATGCCAATCAATCTAAGAATTATCAGGAGACACTGCTATGATTAGACGCAAGATTCTTTCTTTGGCTTGGCCAGCAGTCTGTGAAATGATGCTTTATATGCTGCTTGATTTTGTGGATGTTGCCTTTGTAGGCCATTTGGGAGCACAGTCCTTGGCTGCTGTGGGCCTTGGTGCACAGATTTATTTTTCTGTACTTTTTATCTTTTCTGCCCTGTCCGCGGGAGCAACCGCTCTGATTGCCAGGTCTGTGGGATCTGGGGATCTGGAAAGAGCTGGCAAAACAGCAGGCCATGCCCTATCTCTTGCAGTTATTGTAGGCCTCGCGGTAACCTTGAGTGTATATCTTTTTACTGATCTTGTTGTTGGGCTTTTTCGCTTTGAGGCTGAAGTCCAGCAACTGGCTTCTATTTATATTAAAACCACAGGTTCTGTTGCTGCCTTTGGTTTAGTGCTCTTTATCAGCAACGGTATTTTCCGGGGTGCTGGGCTGACCAGGATTCCTTTTTATACTGCTGCTGTGACCAATGTGATAAATATTGTGGGTGATTATCTATTAATATTTGGCAAATGCGGCTTTCCGATGCTTGGGGTTCGCGGAGCGGCTGTGGCAACTGCAACAGCACAGGTTGTGGGTTGTGTTATTATGGTTGTTCTGTTGATTTCCGGGGCAACAATGGTGCGGGTTCGCCCCAGGGACTTCTTTAACTTGAGGGCAAATAGAGAGCTTACAGGAGTGCTCCTTAAGCTCAGCTTACCGGCAGGTGTTGAAGAGGCACTGATGAACCTGGGAAGGCTCATAGGCAGTTTTATGCTCGCAGGGTTAGGTACTGTACCCTTTGCTGCACATCAGGTTATCTTAACGGCTGAATCGCTCTCTTATATGCCGGGTTATGGTTTTGCTGTAGCTGCAACCAGCCTTGTGGGGCAAAACCTCGGTGCACGCAAACCGAAACAAGCCTACCAACATGGCTTGGTAGCTGCCAGGCTGGCTTTGATGGTCATGGGTGTTACTGCTTTTATTTTTTTATTTTTTCCTTCTTTTATTATCCGGATTTTTACCAGTGACCCACAGGTGGTGGGCCTGGGAGCTCTTTGTTTGCGCATTGCTGCATTAGAACAGCCGGCTATTGCCCTAGAAATGGTATTGGCTGGGGCACTACGGGGGGCAGGGGATACCCGTACCCCAGCTATGATTACTGTTCTCTGTACCTGGTTGCTGCGCATACCCCTCATGTATTTTTCAATCTATGTTTTCCACTGGGGACTTACGGCGATCTGGATCATAACTGTCATCGACTGGCTAGCGCGAGCATCTTTGGTTATCATACAGTATCGCCGTGGGAAGTGGCAGCAGATTGCCCTTTTAGACTAAATGGATTAACCGCTGCCCTCTGGTTGTGAAAAATTGCCGAAGACTTTTCTGAAGTGAAAACCATAGATAGCAAAGGTGATCGCTTCTGGGAAAAAGCGCGGGTATTTAACTAATGTTTTCATAATGAACTTCCAGTAGTGGCGCCGCCCTTTCTCTAAAAAGCCTAAAATAACAGTCGCCTTAAAGAGGGCTTTAATATGGTATAGGCGCAGCATGGAGATGCCCTTCTTTTTTGCCGGCTTGAATTCTTTAAAAAATTCCATAACGCGGTCATAATAAGGTTTAGGGTCATAGATGGTATTAACTATCTTTTTGTAACCACTGGTTAGTTTCTGCATGTCCATTTTAGGGATAAAATTGAGTGATAGATCGGTGTTATCACCGCTGAATTCTGTATCCGGCAAGATGCGGTTCTCCTTTTCCAAACGATTAAAGAGCTTAGTTCCTACCGGTGCTTTGAGCAGACCCACCATGGCTGTGACGATTCCGCTTTTTTGAATAAAGTTGATTTGACGATCAAAAATAGATGGAGTGTCACTGTCAAACCCTACAATAAAACCGCCACTTACCTGGATACCGTAGTTCTGG
Source organism: Syntrophaceticus sp. (assembly GCA_049656845.1). Classification (GTDB taxonomy): domain Bacteria; phylum Bacillota; class DSM-12270; order Thermacetogeniales; family Thermacetogeniaceae; genus Syntrophaceticus. The sequence goes on along the minus strand of JBASML010000237.1, from coordinate 2,577 downwards.
ATTTTTTTAACAGATGCGATTAGATCACGGTTAATATTGTGGTATTTGTTACATTCCTGTAGGCTTTCTTCATTAGGGGTTTCAATCCCGATAAAGACTGAGGCAAAATTAGCGTCCTGCATTAGCTGCAGCAGTTCATCATCATCCGCAAGATTGATGGATGCCTCTGTAATAAACCAAAAAGGATTTCGCTTTTCCTCCATCCACTGGATAACTGCTGGAAGGAGTTCCTTTTTTAGGCGTGCCTTATTTCCGATAAAGTTGTCATCGACGATAAACACACCTTCCCTCCACCCGTGGTCGTAGAGAGCATCCAGTTCATCAATAAAACGGTCCGTTGGTTTTAAACGTGGTTTTCGCCCAAAAAGGGCAGTAATATCACAGAATTCACAGTCAAAAGGACACCCTCGGGAAAACTGGATGCTCATAGTGGCGTAATCATTAAAATTAATCAGCTCCCACAAGGGGATGGGGGTGTTGTCCAGTGTTGGCTTTTGATCAGTGGTATAGATGCGCCGTGGGTAACCTTTTTCCAAATCCTCTAAAAAAGCGTTGAGGGTAATCTCCCCTTCATTGAGAACAAGGTGATCCACTTCAGGAAACTTTTCTGGTTCTGATGTAAAGAGGGAGCCGCCTGCAATGATCTTTACTCCTAGTTTTCTGCAGCGCTCAATTACTTCTCTTGTAGATTTCTGCTGGATTGACATGGCGCTGATCATTACGTAATCAGCCCATTTTAGGTCATCATCTTTGAGCTTTTGAACATTCATATCGATCAGCCTTTTTTCCCAATCCTTAGGCAGCATTGCGGCGATGGTCAGAGGCCCTAGAGGAGGCAGGGCGGCTTTGGCGTCGATAAACTTCAAGGCATGCTGAAAGCTCCAAAAGCTGTCAGGATATTTTGGATAAACCAGTAATGCTTTCATGTAATCACTCCCTTTGACTGTTATATTACCACAACCTGCTAGTAAATGGTAGTCGAATTGTTTATTTTCACTATTACGTTTATTTTCAATATTATAATAAAGCCAAAGTGGAAGTGGGGGGGTCCAAACCGTTTTTCTCTCTAAAATCGGCACCCCGGATTATCCAGGTGCCGATTTTAGAGAGGGTTTTTACACGCTTACTTTCTCAGTGCTGCGGGCACTTCAGGTTGGTGAAACCACCAAAAACAGGCTGGCTTTACACCGACTACAGCGGCTAGAGTGAGAACACTGCAACAAGCAGGCAATATTTTTTGAAGAAAGCGTTTCATATTTCACACCCCCTTTTAAAAAGATGGTCTACTATATAGGCGAACCGGTGGCCTGCTTTGGTTAAGGTAAAGGCCTGCCACCAGGTGCCTAAGCTCACCGCCAGAACAACAGCCGGGGAGTTACCCCATAAGAGTAGGGCAATCTGCCCCAGGGTGATTAATGTTACAAGTGCTACAGATAAACAGTTAAATTTACGGCGCTCTTGTTCTTTTGTGATGGGCTTGGCCGGGGAGTCTACGGGGGCCAGAATGTAAAAGCTAAGCAAGGAAAATGCTGCACCGAGCAAAACTATATAGAGCAATATAGTATGTGGTATCTGCACCGCAGCAAACTCAGCAATTATAGCCAGGAGAGGAGCCATCACCATCCCTAACAGGTTGCAGATGAGTGGTGAACTGCTGTGGGCACCCCCTGATAAAAGCCGCAGCGATCCTGCAGCCAGGGCTACAGCCAGGGTTGTCCAGAAACAACCCAGGAGCCAGCCCATCAGGCAAATGGTAAGAATGCCTGCCAGGCTGTATATGATAACCTGCAAACCATAGAGGATGACCTCTGTTTCATCCCGGGTTAGCCCGAGTTGTTTCTGAAGATATTCTGCTGCTGATCTGGTCGGGTGCAGCATATTAAAGTCCTCTCTTTTTAAATTGTAGTGGTTTATCCCCAGAGCCAGGAGTGTCTTGTTTCATACTTTATTTGTAAGGTTTTGTTAGTCTGAAGATTAGCATAATCTAAAGATTAGCATTACTTGATGTATAGTTACTAAGCTTTCAGGAAAAACTGCAGCACATGGTATAATCCATAAACTTTTATCTATGTCATTTATTATTCATATATAATTAAAGTGTTAAATTTGTTAGTATATGCATTACTTCTATATTACTTCCTTTTTTCCTGCTCAACGAATGGAAATTTGGAAATTAAAAAATATATAAACTAATTAATCAGATTTCAAAGAAACGCGCCGCATTTTCTCCCCAGATTCCTTTCTTTTCTTCTTCGGTAAGGTCTGTGGCAGCCCATTCCTTGTAGTAGCGAGAAGGGGGGAGGAGTGGGTAGTCACTGCCCAGCAGCACCTTGGGCAGTACCCCTGCCAGGCGCGCTGTTTCATAAACTGTCGGATAGAAAAGAAATGGAGATGCTGCGGTGTCATAGTAGACATGCTGTAGAGAATCCTTAACCTCGGGCATTAACTCATAACAGAAAAGCCCGCCACCCCAATGGGCAAAGATGATTTTGTTATTTGGGTTATTGACGGCAAAATGATAGGCCTCCTCAGGCCCCATCTTCCCTTTGCCCGGGTAGTAGTGTCCGACCAGTTCAT
>JBASML010000236.1:0-5601 GCA_049656845.1 Syntrophaceticus sp. | reverse complement strand
GCCATTAATACCTAAGATAAACAATTGTTGCACCTCCTGTTACTAAAATGGCTCATCTTGATAAATATATACTCTTTCCCAGCCTAAGGTTCCTTCCTGTTCAGCAAAAAAAAGGGCAGCCTCACTTTTTTGGCTGCCCCCCTGTTCTGCAAGTTTTTACTGCCGCAGAGCTACCTGTGCTGCAGCTAAACGGGCAATAGGCACCCTATAAGGAGAACAGCTAACATAAGTAAGTCCTATCGAATGACAGAACTCCACAGAACTGGGATCACCGCCGTGTTCACCACAGATACCCACAACAAGCTCAGGATTTGCACTTCGGCCCAAATCTACACCCATTTTCACTAGTTTGCCAACCCCATCCCGGTCCAGGACTGCAAAGGGGTTATCAGCCAAAATCTTCTTCTCAATGTACTGAGGTATAAACTTCCCTTCAGCATCATCCCGACTGAAACCAAAGGTGGTCTGGGTGAGATCATTTGTACCAAAGGAAAAGAAATCAGCATGTTTTCCGATTTCATCTGCCAGGAGACAGGCTCGCGGCAGCTCAATCATGGTACCAATAGGGATCTCCAGTTTCAATCCTGTTTCTTCTTCCACCTGGTGAATAACTTCTAAACACAATTCTCGCAATATATCCAGCTCCTGTGCAGACATGACAAGGGGAATCATGATCTCTGGTATAGGATTCAAGCCCTCTTTTTTCAACTGGACAGTCGCCTGCGCAATAGCCCGCACCTGCATAGCATAAATCTCCGGGGTTGTGATACCTAAACGGCAGCCGCGGTGTCCCAGCATTGGGTTGAGTTCTTGCAGGGCTCGGGCCTTTCCTAATAATTTTTCGAGGCGAGATATTTCGTCCTTGTCACCCCCGGTGAGTTTCAACCTCATAATTTTTAATGATAAGTCTTCTACATTAGGCAGAAACTCATGCAAAGGCGGATCCAAAAGCCTGATGGTTGTCGGCAGTCCATCCATTGCTTTTAAGATACCGTAAAAATCTTCCTGCTGCATAGGAAGCAGTTTTTCCAGTGCACCATCACGTTCCTTCTGGGTTTTGGCCATGATCATCTCTTGGACAATAGGAAGCCGTTCCTGTGCCATGAACATATGTTCAGTCCTGCACAAACCGACACCCTCTGCCCCAAACTCCCGGGCGCGCTGGACATCAGCTGGTGTATCAGCATTGGTGAAAACCCCTAGCCTTCTTATTTCATCTGCCCAGGCAAGCAGTAACTGCAGTTCCCCTCCTAACTCCGGAGATACAAGGGGTACTTCCCCAAGAATTACCTGCCCAGTACTGCCATCGATGGTGATCAGTTCCCCTTCCTTAATCTCCTGCTCCCCTACAGTCATTTTCTTTTCTCTATAATCGATATCCAGCGCTTCACACCCACAGACACAGGGTTTACCCATTCCCCGGGCAACCACCGCGGCATGGCTGGTCATCCCACCCCTGCTGGTGAGTACCCCTTCAGCTACAGCAAGGCCGTGGATATCATCTGGGGTGGTCTCCAGGCGGACGAGGATTACCTTTTCTCCATTTTGCCCGCGGCGCTCAGCTTCATTCGCGTCAAAGATTACAACACCTGAAGCCGCACCTGGTGATGCAGGGAGGCCTTTAGCCAAAACCTGGTATTCCTCTTTTGTATCCAGCCGCTTGTGCAATACCTGGTTCAACTGGTCAGGATCCACCCTGAGAATAGCTTCCTCCTTGGAAATCAATCCTTCCTTAACCATATCCACTGCAATCTTTACTGCAGCAGATGCAGTACGCTTGCCAGAACGCGTCTGCAGTAGATATAGTTTGCCCTGCTCAATAGTAAATTCGATGTCCTGCAGATCCCGGTAGTGTTTCTCCAAAAGTGAACATGTTTTTTGAAATTGTTCGTAAACCTCTGGCATCTCATCCTGCAGCTTAGAAATCGGCTGCGGCGTCCGGATTCCCGCTACCACATCCTCCCCCTGGGCATTTATCAAATACTCACCATAGAGAACATTTTCACCTGTTGCAGGGTTCCTGGTAAAGGCAACACCGGTTCCACTGTTATCACCCATATTACCAAAAACCATAACCTGTACATTAACTGCAGTCCCCAAGTCATCTGGGATCTTGTTCAACTTCCGGTAAACTTTTGCCCGAGGGTTATTCCAGGATTCAAAAACAGCCATAACTGCTTTTTTCAACTGATCCATAGGTTCCTGGGGAAAATCACTCCCGGTCCTCTCTTTGACAATCTCTTTATACTCATCAATGATCTTTTTCAGGTGTTCAGGCTGCAGTTGGTGGTCATACTGTACACGGTACCGACTTTTATATTTCTCCAAAACCTCTTCAAATACATTAAACTCTACATGAAGAACAATATCGCTGAACATCTGTATAAAGCGGCGGTAACAATCCAAGGCAAAACGCTCATCTCCAGTAGCATCTGCCAAGGCCTGGACTGTTCTGTCATTGAGCCCCAGGTTGAGAACAGTATCCATCATTCCAGGCATGGAAATCTTTGCCCCGGAACGCACAGAAAGTAATAAGGGATTTTTGAGGCCCCCAAAAGTTTTACCTGCCTTTTTTTCCAAAGACTGCAGAGCTTCAGTAATTTGTTCCTCTAATCCAGCAGGTAGTTCTTTCCTCTCATCGCTGTACTCGTTACAGGCTTCAGTTGTGATGGTGAATCCAGGTGGAACAGGCAATCCAAGATTGGTCATCTCCGCTAACCCGGCACCTTTACCACCCAAGAGATCTCTCATTTCTGCATTTCCTTCTTCAAAGAGGTATACATATTTCTTACTTTGCATTTCGCTCCCCCCTATAGTAATACTCCAATACCTCGCTCGCTGTCTCCTCTACTGCTTTATTGGTAACATCAATGACCAGGCAGCCCAACTGAGCCATTAAGCGGTCAGCATAAGCTAATTCCTTTTGGATGCGATCCAAACTTGCATATTCAGCATCAGTGGTAAGCCCTAACGCCTTTAAACGCTCCTGACGGATATGAAGAAGTGGCTGGGGCTGGATAGTGAGTCCGACAACTTTCCGCGATGGGATTCTAAACAGCTCTGTGGGTGGATCCACTTCAGGAACTATAGGAACATTGGCGGTTTTAATCCTTCTGTGAGCTAGATACATAGAAACCGGAGTTTTGGATGTACGGGACACCCCAATCAGTACAATATCTGCATGTAGTAGCCCCCTGGGATCCTTACCATCATCATATTTGACGGCAAACTCAATAGCCTCAACCCTGCGGAAATACTGATCATCCAAGCGGTGAAGCAGCCCCGCCTCCAGCTTGGGTTTCATAGAAGTGGCAGTGGCAAGAGCCTCCAAAAGAGGCCCCATAATATCCACAGCCGGAATGTTGCGAAGGTGAGCCAGTCTTTCCAACTCTTCCTTGAGCCCCGGAATCACTAATGTATATACAATGATACTACAGGTACAGCTGGCCTCATCCACGACCTCCTCCAGTATCTGCTTATCATTCACATAGGGCACCCGTCGGATCTCAAACTTTTCGTCAGCGTTAAACTGACTGGCAGCTGCACGTGCAACAATTTCCGCTGTTTCTCCAATAGAGTCTGATACAACATAAATTACTGGGTTTGCCATAGATAACCTCCTCTCTCTTTCATTGCCATCCTTCCCCCATCTCTACAAAGATGCGGGCCACCGTTGTTTTGGTAAACCTTCCTATAACTTTAAGCTTTTCTTTGTCGTTTCCTTCTTCTGAATTAACCTCAACAACAGGAAGAGCATCGATCTCATGCTCCACCAACTTACTCGCTGCTTCATATACAGATTCTTCCCCACTAACCGTTACGATATTTGGCGCCCGGGTCATGACAACTTGAACCGGGATTTTATGAAGATCACCTCGGCCCAAGGCGACCTTGAGCAGGTCCTTGCGGGAAACAACCCCCTGCAAGTAGCCGTCATCATCCACAATGAAAAGAGTGCCTACATCCTCTGTAAATAAAGCAACAATGGCATCATATACAGAAACATCTTCCATAACAACCACAGGCACCGATTTAACGTTATTTACATTAAGCTGTCGAATTTCTTCCGCAATGAGCATGTAAGGGGTTTTACCTGTATAGAAATAGCCGACCCGTGGACGGGCTTCTAGCAGCCCCGCCATGGTCAATACAGTCAAATCTGGACGCAGAGTAGCACGCCGCACATTGAGCATATTGGCGATCTTCTCGCCTGTAATAGGACTATTCCTTTTTACGATTTCTATGATCTGCTCCTGCCGCGGCGTTAGCTGAATAGGGCAGCACCCCTTCCTTGATGTTGATATCTATATATTAATACTATTCATTTGCTTTGTGAAGACTAATAACCATAAATTAAAGTAATTGTGATATACTATTACCCAATTACGTTACACCATAGTAAATTCCTCTCCCAAAATCAACTGCTTAATCAGTTCTTACAATTTTTTCAAGATCACCTAACTGCCCCAGTGTGACAGCGATATCTTTAAGAAGGGCAAGTCTGTTGTTGCGCAGATCTGCATCCTCCACCATGACCATTACTTGGTCAAAGAAGCGATCCAGAGGCCCCGCCAGGGCTGCGCCTCGCAAGAGTGCATCCCGATACTTCCCTTTTTGTAGCAGTGGCAGAATCTCCTTTTTAATTTCACTCCAGAGGTGGTACAGCTCCTGTTCACTCTCCTCACAGAGAAGGCTGGGGTCAATCTCATCCCCTTTTGCCTGACGGGCCAGGTGGGCCGCTCTTGTATAGGCTGTCAGCAAAAACTCAAACTCTGGCTTCTGTCTCACCAGTGTAATCGCCTCCAGCCTCTTTTTGGCCAACAGTATATGGTCCAATGATGGCCCTAAGGATGCCTCAACCGCATCATAGGCATATCCAGAATCGAGAAAGAGGAATCGCAGGCGTGCTCGGAAGAACTCCATCAGTTTAGCCTTCACCTCCTCCAGAGACAGCTCAAGCTTCATTCCGGAAAGATTTCGGTAGGCCTCAGCTATTAGTTCTTCTAGAGAAAAATTAAATTCATGGTAGAGAATAATGTGACAGATACCCAAAGCCTGGCGCCTCAGTGCATAGGGGTCCTGGGAACCAGTTGGCTCTAGCCCTAAAGCAAAACAACCGGTCAAATTATCGATTTTATCAGCCACAGCAACAACTGCTCCCGGCTTTGTGGTAGGTACTTTATCCCCAGCAGTGCGGGGTTTGTAATGATCCCTTATCGCTCTACAAACATCCTTACTCTCCCGGCTTACCCTTGCATAATACCCACCCATGATTCCCTGGAGTTCTGGGAACTCAAAAACCATACTGGTCACCAGATCAGCTTTGGACAGATAAGCCGCTCGTTCTGCTACCTCTTTCTGGTGTTCTGTCAACCCCAAGGCATTGGAAAGATACCGGCTTAAAAGCACAAGCCGTTCTACTTTATCATAAATGGTACCCAATCCCTCCAGGTGGACCACTTTCTTCAGCTCTTCCACCCTTTCTTCCAAAGGGGTTTTTATATCTTCCTCAAAGAAAAACTCCGCATCCTGGAGGCGCGCACGCAACACCTTTTCATTCCCGCGGCGAACCAGGTCCTTATCCACTGGGCCATTGGCACA
>JBASML010000235.1:0-6699 GCA_049656845.1 Syntrophaceticus sp. | reverse complement strand
GGCTACAAAGGATATGGTTCTGGACTGGCTGATGGTGGGGATTGACCCAGAGCAGAGCACACTTTTTGTCCAGTCAGAGGTTAAAGAGCATGCTGAACTCGACCTGCTTTTATCTTTGATCACCCCGCTGTCCTGGCTGGAGCGCTGCCCCACCTATAAGGACCAGGTGCAGCAGTTCAAAGAGCAGGGCAAAGATATCACTACACACGGTTTTTTAGGCTATCCTCTGCTGATGGCTACAGATATAATTATTTATAAGGCAAACCTTGTTCCTGTAGGAGAGGACCAGCTACCACACCTGGAGTTCTGCCGTGAGGTTGTGCGGCGTTTTAATTATCTTTATAAGAAAGAGGTTTTCCCTGAACCCCAGCCCTATTTGGCGGAGGGGGCCCTGATCCCGGGGCTTGAAGGCAGAAAGATGAGCAAAAGTTACGGCAATGAGATTCCGCTCTTTTCTAATCCCGAAGAGATCAAGTCCAAGGTGCGGATGATGGTAACGGACCCGGATCGCATACATGTGCATGACCCTGGACACCCTGAGATCTGTACAGTCTCCAGTTTCCACAAAGTTTTTAACAAATCTGCATTTGATGAACTAGAGGAAGGGTGTATCAAAGGTGAGATCGGCTGTGTGCCTTGTAAAAAGAAGTTGGTTAAAGTGCTCATCGATCACTTAACTCCTTATTGGGAGCGAAGACAAGAATTGGCAAAAAACCCTGACTATGTCTGGGATGTCCTGGATGAAGGAAAAAGGCGAGCACGCCGGAAGGCGAGGCAGACCATGGAAGAAGTACGGGCGGCGATGGGGTTTGAAATACCAGGTTCAACTTGATATCTATCAAGGGCCACTGGATCTCCTCCTAAAAAGAATAACCAACAAGGAGATTCCAGCAGGTGAAGTTTCTGTATGTAAAATAATCGATCAATTTCTTGATTATTACATGGGGATTGCTTTTTCTGATTTGGAAGAGGGTAGCCGATTTTTGCTCTTAGCGGCTACCCTTCTGGCGGTCAAGGCGAGACTCCTGCTGCCGCGGCGTGAAGTGGAAGATCAGGAAAGTGAACCTTTGTTGGACCAGGATGATGAGGAAGGTTTTTTGGAAACAGATTTGGGTGAATACTTAGTTTTTCAGGATGCTGCTGCGGCTCTTGAGATGCGTGCCCGGGAGTGGATGATGGTTTACCGGCGCCCTCCTGCTAATGTTGAGGTGCCCGAACCAAGAGGTGCCAGAGATGATCTTTCTCGCTTATTAGAAGCTTTTCAAGGAATTATAGAACGCATCTCTAAGCTGCCTGAGCCTTACATGGTAAGGAGTGTTCCCTATGATCTTGATGATGTGATGAGTGGTGTTCTGGAAAAGATCGAGTCACATCCAGAGGGTATATGCTTTAGCGATTTCTTTACTGCGGTTTCAGGAAGGGATGAGGTGATCTTCACCTTTCTGGCGGTTTTAGAACTTGTTTACGAAGGAAAGGTGAGGGTCAAAGGTGATCAAGAAATAGGAGAGCTCTTGCTTATCCCTATCTAAGAAGAGTACCTTGACGGTCTACCGCTAGGCTCCCGATTGCAGGCCGGATAGGACAACGGCTTGCTGCGGGACAGCATTTTGGTTTTTTTGCTCTAGAGAAAAAGGGAGAGGTAGAAGATGACGGTATTATTCCCAGAGGAGGCTACAGCTGTACTGGAAGCTCTGATCTTCGTTGCCTCTGAGCCAGTATCAACTGAGACTCTAGGCAGATTGACAGGCTATTCTGCTAAAGATATAGAGGAGTTTCTTTTAGAACTGGAAAAACGCTATGATCAGCCTGGGCACGGTTTGCAACTGGTCAAGGTTGCTGGTGGCTATCAACTGGTAACCAGGCCCGAGTATTCGATTTATATAGAGAAACTGTTGCAGGAAAGAGCAAAAGAGCCTTCACTTTCCCGGGCTGCATTGGAAACCCTGAGTATCGTTGCCTATTACCAACCTGTTACCAGGGCCAAAATTGAAGCCATTCGAGGTGTTCGGGTGGATCACATCCTGACAACTCTGCTCGAACGGGGTTTGATCAAGGAAGCGGGTCGGGGTGGTGGTCCTGGTAGGCCCATACTTTACAAGTCTACACCAAAGTTTTTGGAGTATTTTGGCCTCAATGATCTGAGCGATCTGCCTCCCCTTCCGGAACTGGGAAATAGCGGGAATGTCGAAGAGAAATAGTATAATTTTCCTCTCTGGCGCAAACCTTAATACCTGAGCGGGTTATAACAGCGGCATATGTGAGGTGTTCCTGGTTGCGTCAGGTGGATCTTGTTGTGTTGATCAGTACAATTATTCTGGTAGCGGGGATTTTACTGGCTATAATGCCTGTAGATCTCTGTTTTTTTTATAAATGGGGCATGGATGAACACTCACTTTTATTGAGATTTGAATTTTTAGGGAAGAGGGTAGGTTTTGGGACTAAAATATTATTTGGAAGGGATAAGGTTGAGAATAAGTACCGGTTTACCACCCCTTTTCATACAAGTGGCAAGCAGCAAGATCATGGACCTAAAATATTTCATGTCTCACATTATCACAAACTGCTTGGTTATATCAGAAAGTTCATGGAGCGCAGTATTTGCCGCAGTTTTATCTGGGAAACAGAACTGGGATTTACTGACTACGCCTTAACCGGTGTCGTCACAGGGTTGTTGTGGGCAGGGAAAGGAACTGTTTTGGGTTATCTGTCTCATTTCTTAAAAATGGATGAGCAGAATATAAGGCTCGATGTTAAGCCTTATTTTGGCAGGAAGCACTGGAGAAACAGTGTTAACTGCATATTCACCACACGTTTAGGCCATATTATTATTGTATTTAGTTATTTTTTGCTCTGGTTGATCAAAGATGTTTGGGACAAGAAAAAGAGAGGTGACAGGATTTGGCGGACCATCCGATCGAAACTCTGATGAAAACTGCCATGGAAAATATCAAAGACATGATTGATGTCAATACGATTGTAGGTGATCCTGTAGAAACTCCTGATGGAAGTGTAATTATGCCAGTATCCCGCGTTTCCTGTGGATTTGCAGCAGGAGGGGCGGATTACCAACCCAACGGTGGCAGCCATAAGGAAGAACAGCCACTTCCTTTCGGCGGTGGAAGTGGAGGGGGAGTTTCTGTACGCCCAGTTGGTTTCCTGGTTGTAGGACAAAACAATGTTAGGCTGCTGCCTGTTGACGGAAACCCTGTTGCGGAGCGCCTTATTGATCTCGCCCCCAATTTACTGGAAAGACTGCAGGTGATCATGAAACAAAAGCAACAAAATGATACCCCTCCAGAAAGCCCGGTTCCAGAGAGCCCGGTAATCTAGCGAGTAATAGGGAATTCCTGATCCCCCTTCTTTTTTTAGAAGGGGTTAATTTTTTTATATAATTAAGCAGGAATTTTAGTCTTTCTTGACGAATCATCTTTTTCTGGGAGTGAACTAGCTTTGATATGCAGTAAAAAATTTAATCGGACTTGCTTGCTGTTTTTCTTTGTTTTAGTTCTGTGTTTTCTTGTTCAACCAAGTGCAGAGGCTGCGGAAATTGATATTTCTGCAAAGGCTGCCATTCTAATTGATGAGAGTTCAGGCCGAGTTCTCTTTGCCAAAAATGAACATGAAAGGTTGCCCCAGGCAAGCCTGACCAAAATCATGACCGCTCTCCTTGTTATTGAACATGGGGATTTGGATAAAAAGGTTGTGGTCAGTAAACATGCTGCTGAAACCGGGGAAAGCTCTATTTGGTTGGAAGAGGGGGAGGTTTTGAGCAGGAGTGAGCTGCTCTATGCCTTGATGCTGGCCTCTGCCAATGATGCTGCTGTGGCTCTAGCTGAAAGTGTTGCTGGCAGTGAAGAACTTTTTGTTAGGCAAATGAACAATCGTGTCCGGAAACTGAACTTGGCAAATACCCATTTTGAAAACCCTCATGGTTTAGATGCGGAGGGGCATTATAGCAGCGCTTTTGATCTTGCTGTCCTTGCCAGAGAAGGCCTCAATAACCCTTTGTTCAGGAAGATTGTCACCACAAAGGAAATGGGTATTTCCTGGTCAGGTCACCCTTGGGAACGCTCTCTATACAACAGAAATAAACTGATTAACAGGTATCAGGGAGCAAGGGGTGTCAAAACAGGCTATACTAATAAGGCTGGCGGTTGTTTGGTGGGAGCCGCACAGCGTGGTGACTTGAAGCTCATCTCTGTTGTGATGAATTCTTCTGATATTTATAGTGATACAGAGAAACTGCTTGATTATGGTTTCAACAATTACGAGATGGCTGTTTTAGAGGAAAAAGACAAAGTATACCAGATTGAAGTGAATAAAGGAATGAGCAGTTTTGTTTCTGTGAAGCCTGAGAGAGATGTTACGATTGCTGTGCTTCCTGGAGAAAAAGAGCAGCTTTCTTTTCAGGCCGAGATACCTGACAATGTGCAGGCACCGGTCAAAAAAGGTACAGTCTTGGGCAAAGCTAGGGTTATCTTGAATGGGGAAGTAATCGACCAGGTTAACTACATTGCCCAAGAAGATGTAGAAAAGAAACCACCTTTTTGGTTGGCCATTATCTATTGGTTCCAATCGCTGTTTTCCTAAGATGGATTACAACATCCAGGTGCAGAAACGGTGGCCCTGGATTATTTCTTTCAATTGTTTGTTGTTTTCATTAGATGCACCTTGTGCATCTTTTTTTGTATCATCATCCTTGTATCAGTATAAATCTTTCTGTTTTTCCCTGATTATGACAGGGTTGCGTCATGCCGATTCTGCACCAATACCCATCCTACCTGGCCTTCGTCCTTTGTACAGCCCGTGTCCCTCTAGAAACCACCACCGACCTACCAATCACTAACTAAAAAAATACTCCACTGTGAGATAACCCATGAATAATCACAAACCGCTATTTTTGGTCTATTTATTTTGCCTCCTACATAAAGGTGAAAAAGGAATCAACTGGAGGAGGGAGAGTAGGTGCTCAATCTGATTTGGCTTTTTTTAATTCTGGCTGGTATTGCTGCTGCTGCTGTAAACGGTAGGATTGATCTGGTGACCGAGACATTTTTCAGCGGTGCTAATGAAGCTGTCCAGGTTTGTTTGGATTTGATCGGGTTGATGACACTCTGGCTAGGGATGCTAGAGATTGCGCGACAAGCGGGTTTGGTGCGGGCTCTGGCGCGTCTTTTACGGCCTTTAACTGTTTTGCTTTTTCCGGGTGTACCTCCCAATCATCCTGCAATGGGGGCCATCATTATGAATATCAGCGCTAATATCTTAGGGCTAGGCAATGCCGCAACCCCATTTGGCCTTAAAGCAATGGAAGAATTACAGAAACTTAATCCTCACCCGGACACAGCGACAGATGCTATGTGCACTTTTTTGGCTGCCAACACATCCTGTGTTACCCTTGTCCCTGCGACCATAGTAGGTGTGCGAGTGGCCGCAGGTTCTGCCAATCCCACCGAGATTGTTGGCCCAACCTTATTCGCTACAGGGTTTACCATGTTTGTAACTCTTTTAGCTGATTTCTGTTGGCGCAATTTCTTCCGGCCAAGGTGCAGGAGGGGATTAAAATGATCGAGCAGGTACTAAATGAGGTTTCACGCTGGGCGATTCCACTTCTGTTTGTTTTATTCCTGGTTGTGGGCTGGTGCCGCCGGATTCCAGTTTATGAGGCCTTTATCCAGGGTGCTGCAGAAGGATTTCAAATTGCTGTCCGCATCATACCTTACCTGGTGGCTATGTTTGTGGCAATTAAAATATTCCGTGTTTCAGGGGCTATGGATATTTTTGCACAGATTTGTGCCCCTGTATTGGGTTTAATTGGTGCTCCAGCAGAAGTACTTCCCCTTGCTGTAATGAGGCCGCTTTCGGGGAGCAGTGCTTTAGGACTTGCTACAGAGTTAATCAAGACCCATGGCCCGGATTCTTTTATCGGCAGGCTTGCCTCAGTAATGCAGGGAACCACTGATACTACGTTTTTTGTTTTAACAGTTTATTTCGGTTCAGTAGGGGTTAGGCGCTATCGTCATGCAGTACCACTCGGTTTGATGGCGGATCTAACTGGACTGTTTGTCTCTCTTTTTATCTGCCACCTTCTTTTCTAAAATAAAAAACAAAGAAATAGAGATGATATTTGGCAGGGGAATAGTGAATCTAATCGAATTACTAGGATAAGTGAGGTGTAAGTGCTGGCATAAGCTGCTGCAATAGAGCAGTTACTGAAACCATTGCCGAGTTAGGGGTGTCGGCCGGGGAGCTGGGGATTGTTGCTTATCATCTAGCATATATTTCCTAAGAATAGGGGGTGTAATGAGATCTCTTTAGATCGTCTACAAAAGGTGTTGGCCAGGGCAGGTATAGGGTCACGCCGCTCTTGTGAGGACCTGATCCGGGAAGGGAGGGTTCAGGTCAATGGTCAAATTGCAGAGCTGGGTATGAAAGTTGACCCTTTGAAAGACAAGATATTTTTGGATGGGAAAAAGATTAAATTTCCCCGCAAGTACACCTATGTACTCCTTTACAAGCCCAAAGGCTATGTTTCAACGGTCAATGACCCTCAGGGAAGGCCTAAGGTTACAGACCTTGTGCCACTCCCTGGGGTTCGTTTATTTCCTGTTGGAAGATTAGATTACCAAACAAGTGGGTTGCTTTTGCTGACCGATGATGGAGAACTGGCCTACAAATTGACACACCCCAAGTATGGGG
>JBASML010000234.1:0-3650 GCA_049656845.1 Syntrophaceticus sp. | reverse complement strand
GCAATAGAGGCCGGCAAAGCAAATGATCAAAAACAGGAGGAAACTATACGGAAAGACTTGGAGGAGCTGGCCGGGTTAAAAGAGAACCTTGGGCATGCTATTTCTTTTTTCAAAAAAAAGGTAGCTGCCAGGGAAAGATATTTAGATGCCAAAGAAAAAAGATACCTGAAACTAAAAGAAATTGCCCTCAAATTAGAGCAGCAACTGCAGAACAACAGCGTCAAATTACAGCATTTAAGAGATTTGAAGGAACAGATCTACAGTCAGGCGAGAGAAAATAATTTAAATCTGAGCCTGGCCAAGGATATAAAAACAATTAATCGCAGGGAAGAGCTTGCTCTGAAAGAAAAAATCGCCGAATATAAGCAAGAAATGGCGGCACTCGGGGAAATTAACTTTGCTGCACCTGGAGAGCACCTTGAAATTCAGGACAGAATTAATTACCTGAAACAGCAGATTAAAGATTTGGAAGATGGCAAATCTTCTTTGATCAAGATGATCGGTGAGCTGGATCGGATTGTGGCAGTTAGGTTTCAGAAGACCTTCCAGAAGGTGAGGGCAGATTTTCAAGAAATATATTGTCTGCTCAGTGAGGGTGGGGAGGCGGACCTGATGCTCACAGAGGAGGATGACCTCTTAGAGACAGGAATTGACATCTGTGTTAGCCCCCGTGGGAAAAAACCACGTCATCTTTCTCTACTCTCAGGGGGGGAAAAGTCTTTGATCGGGATTGCCTTTCTCTTTGCTTTGCTGCAGTCAAACCCCAGCCCCTTTTATTTATTGGACGAGATTGATGCTTTTCTTGATGAAACTAACCTGGGGCGTTTTGCAAATTTTTTGAGAAACTGGAGTGGTGGATATCAGCTTATCTTAATATCGCATCGTTACCAGACCATGGAGATCGCAGATCACCTCTATGGAGTTACAATGGAGGAGCCCGGGATTTCCAAACTGGTTTCTGTTCAGCTGGAAGAGTACGCCCCGGAACAACAAGAACAGCACTATATTTCATGAATTTGAGTAAATCAACTCCTTTTCTTGTGATAGAATAGGGCTTGAATTTTACTAATTATGTTCAAAGGATTGTGATTGATGTGGCTGCTTTATTTTCTAAGCTAAAGGAAACCCTGACGAAAACGCGTCAGAATTTTGTTTCCAAAGTGACACAGCTGGTCTCAACGCATAAGGAAATTGATGAAGAGTTTTATGAGGAATTAGAGGATATCCTGCTGCAGGCTGATGTGGGTGTTGCTGCTACCTGCCGCTTGTTGGATCAAATACGGTGTGAGGTTCAACAGAAAAAGATCAGTGAAACAGAGGAAGTACGTGACCTGCTTAAGAAAAAGATGATTGAGCTGTTGGGAGAGGATGCTTTACTGCAGACAGGGACTACTCCTCCCACGGTTATCCTGGTAGTTGGTGTCAATGGTGTGGGCAAAACCACTACCATCGGGAAACTGGCATACCGGATGCGTCAAGAAGGGAAAGATGTGCTTCTGGTAGCTGCGGATACCTTCCGGGCTGCAGCTATTGAGCAGTTGGAAATATGGAGCGAGAGAACGGGTTCAGGGATAATCAAGCATATGGCGGGTTCGGATCCAGCTGCAGTGGTTTTTGATGCACTGCAGGCAGCAAAAAAACGGGGTACTGATGTAGTGATTATTGATACTGCTGGCCGTCTCCATACGAAAACAAATCTCATGGAAGAGCTGCGGAAGATTGAAAGGGTGATTACCAGGGAACATCCAGAGGCACCCCATGAGGTTCTGCTGGTAATCGATGCAGCAACCGGTCAGAATGCCCTGCGGCAGGCTGAATTATTCAAGGAGGCAACAAAGGTAACCGGGATTGCCTTAGCCAAACTGGATGGCACTGCAAAGGGAGGAATTGTTCTGGCTATTTCCGAAGAGCTGGGGATTCCTGTTAAACTGGTAGGGACAGGAGAGGGTATGGAGGACCTGAGGGATTTTGACAGCCATGAGTTTGTGAATGCACTCTTTGCTGAGGAGGATGATTAATGAAAGCGGGAATCATAGGAGGAACAGGTTTTTATGACCCCGGCCTTTTGGAAAATGAAAAAGAATCGATGATTGCAACACCCTTTGGTGATGTTGTTTTAAAATCGGGTTATCACCGTGATAAGGAGATACTCTTTCTGCCGCGGCATGGGGAGCAGCATTCTGTCCCTCCGCACCTGGTAAATTACCGCGCCAATATCTGGGCATTGCGGGATGCTGGTGCAGGTGTTGTCCTGGCCACGGCTGCAGTGGGTTCCTTAAATCAAGGAATGCAGCCTGGGGAAATTGTTCTCGTTGATCAGTTCCTAGACTTTACTAAATCACGCCCGGTGACATTTTATGAAGGGGGAGAAGAGGGGGTTTTGCATGTCGATGTGACCAACCCTTATTGCACCACTCTCTGTCAGCACCTCAAGGAGACTGCAGGGCAGCTGCGGATCGGTGTCCATGACCAAGGAACCTATGTCTGTACAGAGGGACCCCGCTATGAGACAGCTGCTGAAATTCGCATGTTTCAGATGCTGGGTGGGGACCTGGTTGGCATGACCAGTGTTCCTGAGGTTGTGTTGGCCAGGGAAGCCGGGCTCTGTTATGCTACACTGGCTCTTGTCACCAACTATGCAGCCGGGATATCACCACACCCCCTTTCCCATCAGGAGGTAGTGGATATGATGGGTAGGTCCCAGGCAGTGCTTCGCCAGCTGATTTTTGCTGCCATTGAATCTCTTCCGGAAGAGCGCAGCTGTGCTTGTGCTAGAGCAGCAGCAGAACTGGGATCCCTGGGCCTGAAAAAAAATAATTAAACCACTTAAGGAGACATTTATAGCTATGGAAGTTATATATTGGGAAGGACAGCGGCTGTTTCTGCTGGACCAAACAAAATTACCTCACCAAACCACCTATGTTGTCTGTTCTCACTATCGGGAGGTAGCAGAGGCCATTTATACCCTGAAAGTAAGGGGTGCACCTGCGATCGGGGTTGCTGCTGCCTATGGCTATGCCCTGGCTGCTTTTAATTATCGGGATGGCCTGGGGGTGTCCCTGGATGAGTTCTTGGACCAGGCAGGGAGGGAACTCTTGGCTACACGACCGACTGCGGTCAATCTCCGCTGGGCACTAGAGCAGATGGATGATGCCTACCAGAGTATTCAACAAAAAAGCGTAGATAAAATTCGTAATGAACTGCTGGAAACAGCTCTGCAAATACACAACAGAGAGCGGAAGCTGGAAGAGAAGATGGCCGATTTCGGGGCATCATTAGTCCCACCTGAGGCCAATATTCTTACCTACTGTAATACCGGGGCCTTGGCTACAGCAGGCTGGGGCACTGCTTTGGGAGTTATTCGTTCCGCGTACAATCAGGGCAAAAAGGTCAAAGTATATGTGCCGGAAACCCGTCCTGTACTACAGGGAGCACGCCTAACAGCATGGGAGCTACATGAAACAGGGATTCCCTTTACCCTGATCACAGATAACATGTTGGGATATGTTTTCTATCATCAAGGTATTGATCTGGTATTGGTGGGGGCCGACCGTATTGTTGCTAATGGTGATTTCGCCAATAAGATTGGAACCTATGGTTTGGCTGTCCTCGCTAACTATCACGATTGCCCTTTTTATGTTGTGGCGCCT
>JBASML010000233.1:0-6415 GCA_049656845.1 Syntrophaceticus sp. | reverse complement strand
GCGTTGACCTGCAGCACGGTTTGCTGGTGGGTTTGCTTGATGATTTAATATGTTTAGTAACCTAAAAATATCTTTGCTCAAATCCAAGGAGTGGCCTTATATTTGATCACTACTAACTGTGTAGCTGATGCTTTCATTACAATTGGGGCACTGCAGGAAGTGAACACACTGGCTATCTCCTGTTATGGCTGCTCTTACTGTTGTGGTTTCTTTGGTTTCCTCATAGGGGCCATAGGGATCCAGGTATCCATTTATTTTACCGCAATCATCCATTGGGGTGCCGCAAGCAGGACAGTTTTCTGCCAGCTGGGTTAATCCGTTACAAACAGGGCATCCAGAAGTCAATTGATTCACCTCATTGTTTTTTGTATATTCTGTGGAAAGAATCAAAAATTATTCAGATATATCACGCAAAAGGGTTTTTATTGTTTAATATTATGTCACAAATGGTTTCAACAAAAAGAATAGGCAGGATTTTTTAGAAAGTTGTAGAAATTATCAACAATGGGTAAAATATGACATAAATGCTAAACAACAATGGAGAAAGCGAACAGGGAGTGCACAAAGATGAAGATTGCAGATTCTATTGAAGATCTTATTGGACGTACACCAGTTGTCCAGTTAGGTAAAATGTCAGATCCGAAGGGCGCGAGGGTTTTAGTCAAGCTGGAGTTTTTTAATCCCGCTGGGAGCATCAAAGACAGGGTCGCTCTGCAGATGGTAAAGGACGCGGAAAAAGCAGGGAAACTGAAACCGGGCGGGGGTATTGTTGAGCCAACCAGCGGCAACACCGGTATCGGGTTGGCTGTGGTGGCCGCGGTCCGAGGTTATAGGTTGATTATTGTCATGCCTGAGACCATGAGTATTGAGCGCCAGAAGTTGATCCGCGGCCTGGGAGCAGAGCTTGAGCTAACACCAGGTGATGAAGGGATGGCAGGAGCTGTTAAAAGGGCACAGGAGATTGTGGAGAAACATAAGGAGTATATAATACTGCAGCAGTTTGAAAATCCTGCCAATCCTGAGGCACACCGCTTGACCACAGCCCAGGAAATTATCGATCAAGTTGGGGATGATCTTGCTGCTTTTGTTTGTGGTGTAGGTACCGGAGGTACCATAAGTGGAGTAGGTGGTGTTCTAAAAGAAAAACTTCCAGCAGTAAAGATTATTGCTGTGGAACCAGCAGGATCTCCGGTTCTATCTGGTGGGAAAGCGGGCACACATAGTATCCAGGGAATTGGTGCAGGTTTTATACCTCCTGTACTCGACCAGAGTATTATAGATGAGGTTATCCAGGTAGAGGATGATGATGCCTTTAATACCGCGCGCAAAATGATGAGAGAAGAGGGTATTATGGCAGGCATTTCTTCCGGGGCAGCTGTCTTTGCAGCACTTAGAGCGGCGGCTAAATTTTCACCGGAAAAAGCGGTCTTAACTATTGCACCTGATACAGGAGAAAGGTATCTAAGCACAGCGTTGTTTGAATAGTTAGTGGTGGTTAGTTATTAGTAGTTGGTCGTTGGTTTAGTTATAAACGACCAACGACCAACCTGAAAAAAACAGAAGTTAGAAACCGGAAGTCAGAAGTCTGAAGTGCGTACACCAGAGGGCAGTTTCCCTTTGCACGCGTATTCTAGGGACTGTTCCCCTTTATACATGTGATGGATCTTAAGATCCATCTCTCTGACTTCACTTCATCTTTTTTTCTACTAACGGCCAATCACTATTAAAATGTTTTTACATCATGTGCTCCATGCTGGCGTAGGATATCTCCGGCTTCATTCAAGCGAGGTTCGCTTCCTTGAACTGTGACCAGGATCTTTCCCTTCTTTACATCCTCCTCATAATGTCTTCCTTCAGTTTCTGGGATTCCCCAGTCAATTAAACCACCGGCCAATCCTCCTGTTGCTGCACCAGATAGGAGGCCTGCGATGGGTCCCAGGGCAACGAGTGGGCCTATACCAGGTATAGCTAGGGCTCCAGCCCCGGCAGCAAGGCCTGCGAGGCCACCCAGGGCGCTCCCTGTTGTGATTCCTTCTATAGCTGTATCTCCGCCCTCTTCTCCTCCTCCCATACGCATCTCTTGAATATCGCCTTTTTCTTCATCCCGGGCTACAATAGAAATATCCTTGTGAAAACCCTTACTGCGTAATTCTAAAGCAGCCTTTTCTGCCTGGTCTCGGGTATCAAAAACACCCAGAACTATTGATCCCATAACCATACCTCCAAGTATCGTTTTTTATTCATTAATATTGTGCAGTGAATCGTAAAATTTATACCACCCAATAGAAAAAGAATATTTTTTAAAAATGCGGTGAAAATATAAGCAAGGAGGTGATATGGATGCCGGATATCAAGTGCAATGTAACTGAGTGTCTTTACAATAAAAATATCAAGTGTGGTGCTCCCATAATTCATGTTGACCACAATGGCACCTCTTCAGCTGACTCCTCCGACCATACCAAATGTGAAACCTTTAAGTGCAGCTAAATGACAAGCCACAAATGCAGCAGTGCACCTATTTAATAGGTGCACTGATTTTTCTTGAAAAAACAGGTTCTCTCATGTAAGATCAGGATAGGATTTGATTGGGAGATTTTTCTATGAGAGGGGAGATAAAAAATGGCCCCGGCCATCTTTATTGTTGGCTATTCAGATACTGGGAAAACCACACTTGTTAAAAACCTGGTTCAGGTTTTTAAAAAAATGGGCTATCGTGTGGCAGCTATCAAACATGCTGCTCATGGTTATGACATGGATGTTCAGGGGAGGGATACTTGGCACTACTGCCAGGCGGGAGCGGACAAGGTAGTTGTTGTGGGGCCCAAATCGTTAACAATGCATCATTTATATGAACAAGAACCTCCCTTGAGTGAGGTTTGTAATATGATTGAGGGTGTTGATCTTATCCTCGTAGAGGGATTCAAAAGCGAACCTGGCCCTAAAATTGAGATTGTTAGGGAAAGTAAAGAAAGGCTGTCCTTGGGAGACGACCTGATAGCTGTTGTTAGCGATGTTCCATTAACTGAAAGTGTGCCTTGTTTTGCTACAACTGCTTTGCATCAATTGGCAGAATTTCTGATCAGTTATTTTGATTTATAATGTGTAAAGGGGAACTGTTCGGGCGACAGTTCCCCTTGCGATAATGCCAGTTAAGAATGGGGCAGTTCATCCTTTAGATCGTTAATAATCAATCCTGTCAGCAGCTTTGGGTAAAAATATGTAGACTTTTGGGGCATTTTATCTCCGGCAGAGGCAACTGCCATGATTTGTGATACTTTTGTACTGTTTAGCAGGAAAATTAACTGTGCATCTTCATTGAGTGCATTTAAGGCTTCTTCCGCATCTCTGGTGTATGTGATGTTCTCCTGACAGGCGATCTTTTCAGGGCTTAGCTTTAAGAGATTTTGGAAAACTATAACCTGGAGCACTGCGGCATCTAGACTGCACCAGGCAGGGGATTTGCCAGGAGACAATTCCTTAACCTTATCGGGATCCCGCAGGATAAGTAAGTAGAGTGCGGGTTCCCTGGTTCCCATGATAAATGCGGTTCTTCCTATCTCCTGCTGTTTTTTCAGAATGTCAGCTAAGTTATCTGGTTGGGAGTCATTTATCTTTTCTACACGAAAGTAATCCTCCAGTTTATTTTGAAAACTATCAAGGTCAAAATCAGGTATGCTGTGTACTATTCTGTGGGTGGGCAGAACCACCATCCCGGGATCACAGGCATTCACTAGGTACATGAGGATATAGCTGCTCCCCGGATATTTTTCCCGATTTCTACGGTAATACTCTAAAGCTGTTTCATAACGGTGATGGCCATCAGCAATATAAAGCACCTGGTTCTCTAATGTATTGGTAATTTTTTGATGAAGAGGGGGATCGGTCAGTGTCCAGATGTGGTGCTTTTCTCCCAGGTCATCAGTTAGGGCTAAATCTGGGTCATGTTCTTTTATTTTTTGGAATTCCTGATCGAGAACCATCTCTGGATCAACATAAAATGCAAATACAGGGCTGAAGTTAGCTGCGCACTCTGACATTAGAGCCAGTCGGTCAGCCTTGGGTTTTAACAGTGTTTCTTCATGGGGAAGTATTTTTCCCTCAGACAACTCTTCCAGTTTTACTCTGGCGAAAAAACCTGTCCTTTGGTATTTAATTTTGTTAATGAAAAATTCCTGTTCATAAAGGTATATAGTCTCCCTGGTTTCACGAATTAAGACCCCTTCCTGCAGCCACTTTTGATAGTTAGCAGCTGCCCTAGTATACCTGTTGTCTTCTTCTGAATCACCGGGAAACTGATAGCCAAGTTCAAGACGTATGATGTTGTAAGGGTTTCTTGCATAGAATATCTTTTGGGCAGTATCGTCAATAATATCATAAGGTGGTGTTACAACATCAGATAGATTATTAATTTTTTCTGGGTTGTAACGGATTCCTCTAAATGGTATAACTTTTGCCATCTTCTCGCCCTCCTTGTTGTTGTTTAATTGTATAATTAATATTCTACTTTAACAAGGTTTTTACCTGGTGCCTACTGTATTCCAGCTGGTGACCGACCCAGGAGAGGAGTCTATAGGAAAGTATTGAGAATTCTAATGTTTCGTGTGAACAAACCAGCAACAAGCAAACAGCCGATTTTACGTCTATAGGAAAGTATTGAAAATTCTAATGTTTCGTGTTTTAATGCTATATGTGGGTAAAAGTAGAATTGATTGATTGGGTGAATAAAGATAATGAGCATAGATTATCATGTACATGCCCTTGGCCATAGGGGTGGAAAATATACTGAAGAATTATTGATTCCCTATCTTGATAGGGCCCGGTGTCAAGGGATTCGGGAAATTGGTTTTGCGGACCATGATGAATATATTGAAGGTATTGACGAAAAAAGTATTGGCCTATTGAAGACCAATTTCCCGGATATTAAAGTAAAATTGGGGCTTGAGATATCTTACAGACCAGGAAGGGAAGAAGAGATAAAGGCTTTAGCCAGAAGGTTTCCTTTTGATTATTTAATTGGGTCGATTCACGATCTTGACAGTTGGATGTTTGATCACCCGGATTATCGGTTTGGCTATAGTTCCTGGGATATCGATGCATTATATCGCAAGTATTATGGTATATTGGAAAAACTTGCTTTGAGTAGGCTCTTTGATATTGTTGGGCACCTTGATGTAATCAAGGTTTTTGATTATCGGCCCGAAGGAGATCCATTATCATTTGCCGAATCAGCTCTGCAGGCTATCAGCTGTGCTGGCCTTGTGGTGGAGGTCAATACCGCGGGGTTGCGTAAACCCTGTGCTGAAATCTACCCTTCAAAGGAATTGCTGGCCAGATGTTTTGAGTTGAATATTCCGGTAACTCTTGGGTCTGATGCCCACACAGCAAGTGATATAGGCAGGGATTTTTCTTATGCATGTGAACTTCTTTATCGGATCGGCTACCGCAGATTAACAAGTTTTACGCAGCGTCGAAGATGTTCTTTTTTGCTTTAATAACACAGGTGGTGAAGATATGGCTTTTCTTTTGCTCATTGTCAGCCTCGGTATAATTCTGCTTGCCGCGGAAATTTTCACTAATGGGGTGGAATGGCTCGGGGTCAAGCTGCACCTGTCAGAAGGTGCGGTAGGGAGTGTTTTAGCTGCTGTGGGTACTGCAATGCCCGAATCATTGATCCCGTTGATTGCTTTTATTTCCGGAAAGGGAATAGAACAACAGCACGTGGGAATTGGGGCTATTATCGGTGCACCCTTTATGCTGAGCACCTTGGCTTTTTTTATCAGCGGTTTTGTGGTGGTTCTGGAAGCCAGAAAGCGCCTCGATTTTCCTTATCTGTTGGTTGATGAGCGTGTGATCAGGAGGGATATTTCTTTTTTCTTTGTTGGATACAGTTTGGGTATAGGTGCTGCCTTTGTCGTTAGTCCCACACTCAAATATATAATTGCGGCTTTTCTAATCTCCTGGTACTGTTTTTATGTCTGGTTAACACTGCGTAGCGGCAAAAGTGCAGGCCACAGTTCGGATCTGCGCCCCCTTTATTTTAGCAAGTCCAAGAAAAACCCCCGCCTGTTGTTAATCATTTTTCAGGTAGTATGTGCTATGATTTTACTTGTTGTTGGGGCTAATCTTTTTGTTAAAGAAGTTTCTGTAATTGCTGAATTGCTCGGTATTTCCGCCTTTTTCTTATCATTGATTATTGCTCCCATTGCTACAGAGCTTCCAGAAAAGTTCAATAGTGTAATTTGGCTGCTTCAAAAAAAGGATACCCTTGCTTTGGGTAATATTACTGGTGCAATGGTTTTCCAAAGTGTGGTCCTACCAAGCATTGGGATAATCTTTACAGATTGGCATTTTGTAAGCGGATCATTAGCGCCTGTGGTATTAACGTTTCTTTCTGCGGGGCTTGTTTATCTGTCTC
>JBASML010000232.1:0-6691 GCA_049656845.1 Syntrophaceticus sp. | reverse complement strand
GGGATGCCTCCCGAATGCTGGTGCTCGATAAAAAATCCGGGGAGATAAAGCATACACACTTTCAAAATATTCTGCAGTACCTGGAAGAAGGGGATCTACTGGTTTTCAATGAGACCAAGGTCTTTCCGGCACGGCTTTTGGGCAGGAGAGTGAAAACCGGCGGCAAAATAGAAGTGCTTCTTTTAGAAGAAAAAGAACCCGGTACCTGGGAGGCATTGGTACGTCCGGGACGCCATGCCCGGCAAGGGGAGGAGATTATCTTTGGTGAGGGTCTGCGGGCGATTATCGGTGAGCGCACAAACAGTGGGGGGCGTGTCATCAACTTCCTCAGCCGCGACCAGAGGGAGTTCTGGGATCAGCTGTTTAAAATTGGCAAAATCCCCCTGCCGCCCTATATCAAGCGGCCTGCTGAGGAGATGGACCGGGAGCGCTATCAAACGGTTTATGCTCGCTCTCTGGGGTCTGTAGCTGCTCCTACTGCAGGGCTGCATTTTACAGAGGAGATCCTTGAGCAGTTGAAAGATAAGGGTGTGCAGTTTGCTTTTGTGGTGCTGCATGTGGGATTGGGAACCTTCCGGCCGGTACATGTACAAAGGGTAGAGGATCACCAGATGCATGCGGAGTTTTGGAGGCTTGATCCCCATAATGCTGCCTTAATCAATGATGCCCGGCAGAACGGAAGGCGGGTAATCGCAGTAGGGACAACTACTGTGCGCTTGCTGGAAAGTGTGGCCCAGGAGGATGGGACTGTTGACCCGGGGGAAGGCTGGACCAGTATTTTTATTTACCCGGGTTTTCACTTTCGTGTGATCGATGGCCTTATCACCAATTTTCATCTTCCCTGTTCTACACTGCTGATGCTTGTCTGTGCATTTGCTGGTTATGATAAGGTAATGCCTGCTTACCGGGAGGCTGTTGAGAAGGGTTATCGTTTTTTCAGCTATGGAGATGCCATGCTCATTCTTTAAGGAGGTGCCCCTTTGGGGTTCTTTCATTTTGAACTATTAAAAAAATCAACGAAAAGCAATGCGCGGCTGGGTGTTATTAATACACCCAGGGGTAAGATTCATACACCGGCCTTTATGCCTGTAGGGACACAGGCTACGGTTAAGGCAATGGCCCCAGAAGAGGTTGAGGGATTGGGGGCTGAGATTATCCTCTCCAATACATATCACCTTTACCTGCGACCTGGTGAGGGGATTATTAGCAGGGCAGGAGGGCTTCACAAGTTCATGAACTGGCAGAGGCCGATTCTTACTGATAGTGGGGGGTTTCAGGTTTTCAGTTTGTCTTCCCTGCGGCAGATCACAGATGATGGTGTTCACTTCAGGTCTCATCTAGATGGGTCCAGGCATTTCATTGGCCCAGAGCAGTCTATGGAAATTCAGGCAGCTTTGGGCTCCGATATAGCCATGGCCTTTGATGAGTGCTCCCCTTTTCCCTGCTCTTATGAGGATGCTTTGGCAGGGCTGGAGCGGACAACCCGCTGGGCAGAGCGCTGCTTGAATGCTCCTCACGCTCCTGGTCAGGTGGTTTTTGGGATCGTCCAGGGTAGTGTTTATCCGGAGCTGAGGGCGCGCAGTGCTGTGGAGATCACAGGCTTGGATTTTCCCGGATATGCCATCGGAGGTTTGAGTGTTGGCGAACCGAAGTCGATTATGTATGAGCTTTTAGAGCTCACAACCCCTCTGCTGCCTGAAAACAAGCCCAGGTATTTGATGGGTGTGGGAACTGCTGACTGTCTATGGGAAGGGGTAGCCCGGGGGATCGATATGTTTGACTGTGTTTTGCCTACCAGGGTCGCACGCAATGGCACAGCTCTTACCTGGCAAGGGAAGGTGGTCGTTCGTAATGCCAGATATGCAGAGGATTTTTCACCTTTAGAACCAGGGTGTGACTGCTATACCTGTAAACATTACAGCAGGGCATACCTCCGCCATCTTTTTAATGCAGGGGAAATACTGGGGCCCCGCCTCTTGACCATTCATAATCTTCATTTTACTTTGGGGGTTATGGAAAGGATACGGCGCTCTATTAAGGATGGCTGTTTCGAAGAGGAAAAAAATGCCTTTTTCCGTCAGTATCAATATGATGATCAACAAAAGTACAGCAAATGAGACAAAAGCTGCAGCAGGAATGCTATTGCTTTTTGTCCAATATGTGGTAATAAAATGGGACGGAAGTGTTTATAGGTGACAGAGAAGGTGACATATCCCTGCTACAACTGTCACATCCTTGGACATTGGGGTGAAAGATATTATGGTGAATCCTAATGGGCTGTTAAAATGTATCCTTGGTAAATTTTCGTCATATCTTTATGGGCTGAAGGGGAGGTACCGCCTGCGCTGCGAATATCTGAAAATTAGAGAATATTTTAAAAGTACAGCTGACTGCTGGCAGGAGCAGGAGAATAAACTGCTGGAAGAGATAGAAAAAGGAACAGTGGAGGGTTGGTGAGCGCCATCAATAAAAGGTTTATCATTGAGCGTGGTGATATTTATCTGATCGAACTGGCCGGGGCAGGTACTAAAGAGGCAAAGCGGCCTGTTCTTGTGATTCAGAATGATATCGGGAATCTATACTGTAACTCTGTGATCATAGTTCCCTTGTTCCCTAATTCCCGGTTAAAAAAGATGCTGCTTGCAGTGGAGATCAAAGCAGGGGGAGGTAATGGTTTAGCCAGGGATCATATTGCTCCTTTTACCCAGATCAGAACCATTGATAAATCACTGCTGGATAAAGATCATTACCTGGGGCAGGCAGATAAAAAGGTGATGCAGCGGGTCGATGAAGCCATCAAGTTAAGTCTGGGTTTGAGTACAGTACAGCGTTTACAGGCGCAACAGCAGTTGCGAAGGAAGTGGAGACTGCTCACTACGCCGGAAAGCAGCGATTACATTAGAAAAAAGGGTTTTTCAGGGTAACAGCGAAATGAAATTAGGATGAGATTAAAGAATATATTAAGGAGCAGGTAAGTGCAGGAGAAATATGTTACACTAGAAGATGTTAAAAAGAACCCTATCATCAAAACCTTGATCCGTGTCGGCAATGAAAACCTGGAAGTTATGGGTTTCACTGAACATGGTTTCCGTCATATAAGTCTTGTATCAAGTATTGCCTATAATGTTCTCAGGCTCTTAGGCTTTTCCCAGAGGGATGCGGAATTGGCCAGTATAGCAGGTTACATGCATGATATCGGAAACTCGGTGAACAGGAATGGTCACCATCTTTCCGGGGCGATACTTGCTTATTATATTCTGGATGACTTAGGGATGTGTCCTGATGAGCTGTTTACTGTGGTGGCAGCCATTGGAAATCATGATGAACAAACAGGGCAGCCGGTTAGCAGTGTGGCAGCAGCTTTAATACTTGCGGATAAATCTGATGTCCACAGATCCAGGGTGCGCAGTAAGAGGGATACAGGGTTTGATATCCATGACCGGGTAAATTATGCAGTTGAGCGTTCTTTTTTAAGGGTAGATGCACAGGAAAAGCACATTTCACTGGAATTGGATATTGACTCCCAGATCAGTCCGGTGATGGATTACTTTGAAATATTTTTAACCAGGATGTTCATGTGCAGACGGGCGGCGAAATTTTTAGGCTGCACATTTGCTCTTGAAATAAATGGCAAGAAGCTGGTTTAATTCATAGGGAAGGAGAGAAACACATGGCAGGTAAAAAGGGAAAAAAGACTACCAAGACAGGACAGCCACCGAGAAAATCACAGACTGTGCCTGCCGGGCCGCCAAAACAAAGCACGGGTATCAGCTGGCCAGAGACGGTATTATTTTTCATTATAATTGCAGCAATTCTCTGTGCCGCTATCTTTTTGGCGAAACCTATAGCAGGAAAACTAAAAGGGCAGTTAGGTTTGGATTTACGTGGGGGGGTGCATGTGGTTTATCAGGCAAAACCCACCCCAGAGGCACCGGTAACCAAGGATTCTATAGATAAACTGATCGGTGTTTTTAGAAACAGGGTCGATGCTTACGGGCTGACAGAGCCCTTGTTCCAAAAACAGGGCAATGACAGGGTTGTTGTGGAACTGCCTGGGGTCAAGGACCCGGATGAGGCCTTGGAGCTGCTAGGGAAGACTGCTCATTTGGAATTCAAGACCGAGGATGGTAAAACAGTATTAACTGGGAAACACCTAAAAGATGCCCAGGCCCAGCTGAACCCTAATACTAATGAGCCCTTGGTAGCTTTGCAATTCAATAAAGAGGGAGCGAAGATTTTCGAAGAGGTAACAACTGCCAATGTGGGTAGGAGACTGGCTATCTACCTTGATGACAGACTTCTCACTGCTCCGGTGATTAAAACGCCGATTACAGGTGGTAATGCAGAGATCAGTGGTGGATATGAGTCTTTAAAAGAGGCCCAGGAAGAGGCCCTGCTCTTGAGATCAGGTGCACTCCCGGTAAATGTTGAAATTATAGAACAACGGAGTATAGGACCTACTCTGGGTCAGGAATCTTTGAACCTCAGCTTGAAAGCCGGAATCATTGGTGTAGCGGCCATCTTTTTATTCATGATTCTCTATTACAGATGGCCGGGTGTTATTGCGAACCTGTCGTTAATCGTTTATGGGTTGATCGTGGCTGGGATCTTTATTTTGATCAAAACTACTTTGACACTTCCAGGTATAGCTGGAATTGTTCTTTCCATTGCTATGGCAGTGGATTCCAATATTATTATCTATGAACGCTTGAAAGAAGAACTGCGGGCGGGAAAGACGCTGCGATCAGCCATTGATGCAGGTTTCCATAATGCTTTCCGGGCAATCTTGGATTCCAATGTAACGACCTTGATTGCTTCGGCAGTGCTATATTTCCTAGGAACTGGACCCATCAGGGGCTTTGCAGTCACCCTGAGCATTGGTATCCTGGTAAGTATGTTTACGGCGATCACCTTTACCCGCTTTGTGCTTCACCTGGTTGCCAAATCGCGGTTAGTGGTCAATCCTAAGGCATATGGTGTTTAATGAGGGAGGCTGAAAAGTATGAATTTTGTCAAAATGAGAAAGTACTGGTACCTAATATCCCTGCTGGTAATTATATTGGGATTGATCTCTTGGGGTGTCAAAGGGTTGAATAAAGGAATTGATTTCACTGGCGGCAGCTTTATTGAACTCAGATTTGAGGAGAAAGTTGCAGTTGGAGATGTACGTAAAGTATTAAAGGATGCCGGCCTTCCTCAAGACAGTAGAGTGCAGGAGGGTGACGGGAATGTGATTATGATCCGCACCAAGGCTCTCTCACAGAAAGAAAGCAGCAATCTGTTTCAGGGTTTGGAAAATAAGTTCGGTAGTTTTACACTGCTGCGTAATGAGAGTGTAGGGCCTACCGTTGGCAAAGAACTGCGGAATAAGGCAATACTTTCTTTGGTCATTGCTTTTGCCTTGATGATTATCTACATTACTATTCGCTTTGAGCTACTTTCAGGTTTTGCTGCGATTTCTGCTCTAGTTCATGATATTCTAGTAACTGTTGGCTTGGTTTCTCTGTTTGGTTTGGAGGTAGACGCGGCGTTTGTTGCCGCACTATTAACAATTGTCGGGTATTCAATTAATGATACTATTGTTATTTTTGACCGCATCAGGGAGAATATGGGTAAACGCAAGAAAAATGAATCCCTCGATGATCTCGTTCATCACAGCATTATGCAGACCCTTGCCCGGTCGATTAACACCGTTATTGCTGTGGTCTTGGTCTTGGTTTCCATGCTGATCTTCGGTGGGGTGACACTTAAGGGCTTTATTACCATTCTGCTAATTGGGGTTCTTGCAGGGTGCTACTCATCTATTTTTATCGCCAGCCCCTTGTGGTATGATTACCGCAGGCTGCGTGGGGAAAGTGTATGATAAACTTTTGAGCAGGCCTTTTGTGGTTTAAGATAAAGTTTTAAAAATTTATTGCTAAGAATGGAAACAGGTGCCCCTAAGGGAGAATAGGGAATCAGGTGTGAATCCTTGAGCGGTCCCGCCACTGTAACCAGGAACAAGCCTGCAAAACCACTGGGACGGCCTACCGACCTGGGAAGGTGCAGGGGAGGATGAACTGGAAGCCAGGAGACCTGCCTGTTATCACAAGCTGTAGGGATGATGGAAAAGTCCTCAGCCTATGATCACTATGTGATCAATGGTTGGGGATTTTTATTTTGAGTAATAATAATAATAATGAGGAGGTTTTGTGATGTTGCTAGAAAAAACTATTGAGAGTATCAGAGAACTAGATGCGGATGCTATGGAAAAGGCCCGCAGCCACCAAAAAAACCTGATTAAGCCTTACGGGAGTTTAGGTATGCTGGAGGATGTAGCTGTCAAAATTGCGGGAATTACTGGGGAGGTAATGCCGCAGTTGGACAGTAAAGCTGTCATTACCTGTGCCGGGGATCATGGGGTAGCTGCTCAAGGGGTCAGTGTTGCGGACCAGGAAGTGACCCAGCAGATGGTGAGGGGATTTCTCAATGGAGGGGCTGCGATCAATGTGATCACCAGGCATACAGGTGCAAAGGTTATCTGTGTGGATATGGGGATGATTAAACCGGTAGATGATCCCCGTCTGGTGGTGCACAGGGTCGGCTCTGGCACTAATAATATCGCCCAGGGGCCTGCCATGACCAGGGAGCAGGCCCGGGCAGCAGTGGAAGCCGGGATTAAGGTGGCAACAGAGGAGATCAAAAAGGGGAC
>JBASML010000231.1:0-2718 GCA_049656845.1 Syntrophaceticus sp. | reverse complement strand
AGTTAACATTATCCGTTTTCTCTAACAGAACAACCTTAGCGCCCTCTTCTGCAGCAGAAATAGCAGCACATAACCCACTTAAACCTGCGCCAACTACTACAACATCCGCGTCAACGGTTTCCTTGATTTCACTATCCGGAATTGGCTTTGGTGTTTCCTCAAAACTAAGTTTACCTTTTTCATCTGAATCTGTTTCCTTCTTCTCTTCTGTGGACCCATTTTTTCCACCACAACCAACCAACAACCCGCTTGCGGCTACTCCCGCCGCTCCAAAGGCTGCCCCTTTAATAAACGTCCTGCGTGAGAAGCCTGTTTTTGGTTTCTCAGCATTACCCATGTTCTTCTCTCCTTTCGAATATCCTATTTCATCGTCTTAAATCTTTAAAAAAGTCCAGAAGACGACCTGCCCCTTGCCAACTATTTAAATATAAACTATTGACAGGCAGACCTTTTCATATGTTATTCTGTTGTTTAGTGTATCATCGGCCATTATTAGATACATTGGATAGATTCACGAACATTTTGACAAGACACTGTAGGACAATCCAGTGGCAGAGGCAAAACAACTTCTCAGTGAGCGTTATAGAGTAATATTTTTTTTATTTTTCTACATCACATTTTGATTTCTCATTGGAAACATCATTAGAAAGTTTTGCGCTGCGAAACTCCCTTACACCATCACCTATTAACTTACCTAATTCCGGAAGTTTACCGGGACCAAAGATAATCAATACAATAGCAAGTATTAAAATTATCTCCCAGGGACCAATACTAGGCAAAAAACCAAACATAGAAATTTCCCTCCTTAACTATCAGCTAATCATCGAGCCTATACAGTCATCATAACCGGGGCCGCCTATACCCCTGCATAACTATGCAGACCAGGCAGCAGATAATTTACACCAAAAAAAGTAAACAACACTAATACAAATCCCGCTATCACCATTATACTGGCGGTTTTCCCCTTCCACCTAAACCTTCTCTGTAGGTGCAGGTACAAGGCATAAATAAGCCAGGTAACAAGAGCCCAAGTTTCCTTGGGATCCCAGCTCCAGTAGCTTCCCCAAGCCTGTTCAGCCCAAATGGCCCCAAAAACAATAGTTAAAGAAAGCATAACAAACCCAGCTGCAACAACCCTATAGACACTCTCTTCTGATACCCCTTTATCAGCCTTAATTAGCTGCATTAAAGCAAGCCCTGCCGCCAAAGCAAAACCGGCATAAGCAACTGCCGCTGTTATGACATGAATCGTTAACCAAGGGCTTTTTAATGCCGGCATTAAAGGAGTCGCCACTCCAAACTGCCCTCTCATTAGTACTGCAACTGTAATACTGAGCAGAGCCACAATCAGCATTACCACTCCGCCCGCATCTTTCACCTGGCTTTTTGTTTCATAGATCAGGTATAAAAGAACAGTAATCCAAGTAAACCACAGCATAAATTCGCACCCATTAGCCAAGGGAAGTCTACCTGCAATAATTGTGCGAATGATTATTGCCAACAGGTTGAGTATACAGCCGGTTACTGCCAATATGCGGGCTGTGTGCAATGCCTTTTTCTTATCGGTTTTTGCTCCCACGAAATAGAGCACTGATCCTAGTGAATAAGCCACTATCATCGCATAAATAATTACTACTATCAACATTGAGAACATATTATCTCCCGCTTTCTAATTTCTAACATGTACTTTTTCTGCGATTAGGTGCCGCAAGCAGTGCAAGAGATACTCCAATAATAAACACCAATCCCCCACTGGCTGCTAACGGCAGTCCCGGGTCTGATTTTGCCTTTAGTACAGTAAATGGCTCAACACCCGAAAACACCACATAGACACCATCATCTATTTTCAACCTTTCACCAAACTCCGCTGTCCCTACACCCAGAACATTATCATTTTCATATACAGAAAACACAATCCGCGGATTATCAGGCCTCATTGTTTGAGAAGTCATCCCCTGTGCGGGATCAAAATTAGGCAAATAACGATACACTTTGATAAATCGTTTAGTTCCCTGCAGTTTCAAAATATCCCCTTCATCTATTAAATCCTCTACCTCATTTCCTGCTGCATCTACATGTTTTACTTTGACCAAATGCCCGTAGCTCTGTTGGTAGAGTTTAACTCCGTTGTATTTCAGCGGATGATTGACACTGATCACTGCCCTTTTCACGGTTTCATTATTCTCCAGCACGGTCACATATGAATAATATTGTGATGGTGAACCATCCTCATAAAACTCCATCTTAAATTCATCCAACTGCAGTGAAAAGGGTTTTTTCATAGTAATTGTATTGGAAACATCTACAATATCACCGGTTTGAATACGAATGTGTCCACTCTGCCCGTAGTATGTGTTCATAATCAATCCGGCTAAAATCAATACAATTCCAATATGAAGCAGCAAACCCCCAACATGTTTTGGCCATCCCCGTTTTATCTTGATATGGAATCCTGATTTGAATAAAACCAATCTGTTGGTAGTACACAGCAGCATATTTATTAACAGGAAAATGAGCAAAAGCTTAAAAAGCAGGGTATCAAAAAATGTATCGGGGAGAAATGCACTGCCCAGGACAGAAACCAAACCAACCAACACCAGAAGTGTCAAACCGGTTTTCATAGAAGATAAAAAGCGATAAACTCTTTTCACAGCGTCCATTTTATCCCTTCTCAATAATCTAAAACATAATCTAAAACTGCCATTAAGGATTTGCTCC
>JBASML010000230.1:0-2732 GCA_049656845.1 Syntrophaceticus sp. | reverse complement strand
GTGGCTGCACCGCCGGTATTGCCGGGATAGCTATTTCCCCATCATTGGATGTTTACCCCTGTGTCAAGCTGAGAGTTCCCGCCGGAAATCTCAAAAAACAGACTTTAAAGGAGAGCTGGCAGGATTCACCGCTGTTAAATGAGCTGCGGGACTGGCGTAATCTTAAGGGATACTGTTCGACATGTAAATTCGTTGGCATTTGCCGCGGGTGCCGCGCTGATGCTTGGGCGCGTACGGGGGACTATCTGGCTGCGGATCCCTTATGCTGGCTGGATGGTGATAGCTGATGAAAGAAACAGTGCTGAGCCGTCCTTTTATTCTATCTCTTTCGTTGAATAAAATATCAAAGGCAGCTGTGAAGACTAAAACTTTAGATGAACAGGTTTATCGCTGTGTTTGCGATTATATTGGAGCAAATAGCAATGGTGTCATTGTGTTAACTGGAGGGGAGCCATTTTTAGATTCACGGTTAAGCGAGATCCTTGTTCTTGCCCGGAACAGGGGCTGGCCCACTTCAGTGGATACTAATTGCCTGTTTCATGAACCGCCGATTCTGAATGGGATTCAACAGATCCGCCTGCGCCTTTATTCTTTGAATCCAAATCTGCACAACAGGATTGCAAGTGACCAGCAAAGCTTCCAGAAGACAATGGAATATGCCACATGGCTGGCTGATAATTATTCGGGTGAGAAAATAATGGTTATTCCTGTTTGCAGAGATAATTACAGAGAAATAGCTGCTATTTTTAACTGGTGCCGCAGTTTAAACTTTATACCCAACTTTTTTGTTGTCTCCTGGAAGCATGAATATTCCTTGGATTTACAGGATTATCGTGTTGTGCTTCAAGCGCTCCGCAGGCTTCCGCCGGAAGATATTATTATAGATCTTCCTTTATTGGGTTTATCGGGTTGGTCCAATATATGTCCGGGTGGCAGACTGGCAATGTACATCGGGGTTGATGGGGAAATTAAGCCTTGCCCTGATTTTCCCTACCCTCTTTGCTGGCTGGAAGAGGACATCCCACGTGCCTGGAGAACTCTGCAGGAGAAAATTGCCGAGCTGAACAAGCTGTGCAGTTCTTGTGGGCATTTTCCCGCATGCGGCGGGGGTTGCCTGGCTAACAAGACTGAAGCAGGGAAGGACTGTTACTGCTTTGCGGATGGGTAACAGCAGATAAGTCCAACGGCAATCACTGGCGGGGAACTGAAGGTAGCATCAGTGAATGAAGTTATTTTAG
This sequence comes from Syntrophaceticus sp., assembly GCA_049656845.1. Lineage (GTDB taxonomy): Bacteria > Bacillota > DSM-12270 > Thermacetogeniales > Thermacetogeniaceae > Syntrophaceticus. The sequence goes on along the minus strand of JBASML010000230.1, from coordinate 1,494 downwards.
GCAGTAATCAGTAGAATCAGAAGGGGGGATAGCGATGCTATGCTATATACTCGAACTCATCCCCCTAACCCAGGCTGTGGAAGGTTTACGGAGCGGCGCCTCTCTGCCGCATCTGTTCTACGTCTGGGGCCTGGCGGCGGTTGCGGCATTGATGGCATCCGAGGTTTTTAAACGCAAAAAAATTGTGTCGTAATGTCATGTCATGGATGACACGTTAGTATTGTTATACAGAAATTACCTATTTAATTTGCTATAATTAAAGCAATAATAAATTCTAAAATTAGGAGTAACAATATGAGTGAATTAAATGATATAGGCCTTATAGAAAAAGATAAATTATTAAAGATATTTGACTATCTAAATGAACGACTAAAAGAAAATCAATTACAGCTTGAGATAACCCTCTATGGCGGTTCTATTATGACTATGGTTTATGACAACAGGCCTGCTACCAAGGATGTAGATTGCGTATTCAGTGAAACAAACTCAAAATTGTTAGAAAAAATATTAGAGATGACGGAGTTCACCTTTAATTTATCAAAAGATTGGATAAAGGAACGAATTAAAGAACCATTAAAATCCATTTTAAAGGAAGATAAAGAAACCTATAAAGAAACCTATAAGGTATATTCTAATTTAAAGATATTAAAACCTAAAGCAGAACAATTATTAGCTATGAAGATATTGGCTGCAAGGCCAGAATCCGCCAAAGATTTTGTAGATGCATATATATTATGCAAGGATTTAAATATTACAACTAAAGCAGAGCTATTAAATATTTTTGAGGAATATATACCATTGACTCTTTTAGGGGAAAGGCAGATGAGTTTCATTAAATACTTAGGAAAGGACTTAGGTTATGATTGGAAATAAGTATTTACAAGATTTGTTTAATTATTTAGATGAAGATACAGGTTTAAATCAACTTCTAGAGTTATTAAAATACAAAGACGCGAAATTTATTAAAAGTTTAAACGAAGGGCCTAATCTAGAACTATGCACTGATGAAGAAATAAGATATTTAACAATAACATCTGCTTTAATAGATTATTATTTACAAGCCCATGGTATTGAAGTTCCGAATTGGTTAAGAGATGAGAGATTGCAGTTTGATAGACCCTATTACCACCCCAAGAGAATAAGTGATTTTGATAAACTAAAACTGCAGTATACAAACCCTTCACCATTTAAGACAAGAAATGTTTATTTCGATTTGGATGGTATTGGGAGAATTTGATACAGCATCGCCTTGATCATTTCCAAAACACCCGGGACATGATGTTGCCGTAATAACTATATAATCTCGATATTTGTCAGTGTGTTGTTTGTTATTTCAATCTTATCGGTGTGATTGATAAAAGAAACCCTGCAGGAATTTTATCAACACTGTTGAATACATTAAAAAGCGGATAACCGGAGTTATTTCGTTAATGGCCATGAAGGCCTTTGATCCTGTTAGAGCGGGACAAGCTTTCATGGTTTTTTATTTGGAGA
>JBASML010000229.1:0-1520 GCA_049656845.1 Syntrophaceticus sp. | reverse complement strand
GGTCAGGGCAACATCCACCCGTTTGTCACGCGGCAAATCTACTCCAGCGATACGTGCCATCCTTTAACCTCCGATCCTTAACCTTGCTTTTGTTTATGCTTGGGGTTTTCACAGATAACCATTACTTTCCCCTTACGCTTGACAATCTTGCATTTTTCACAGATAGGTTTCACAGAAGCTCGAACCTTCATGAAAAATACCTCCCTCTCTGCCCGTTTTCAAAGATGAGCGCATGAAATATTAAACTAAGGTTACATTATTTATAGCGATAGACAATCCGTCCCCGGGTTAAATCATAGGGTGACAATTCCACAGTAACGCGATCACCCGCTAAGATCCGAATAAAGTTCATGCGGATCTTTCCGGAAACGTGTGCTAACAGTCTATGCCCGTTGGCTAGCTCTACTTTAAACATGGCGTTGGGCAGTGTTTCAACCACAGTGCCTTCGACTTCGATTACATTTGGCTTTGACTTGGGCATGTCATCTATCTACCCCCTTGTTTCAGACTCCTGATCAAGCAATAACTGCTTGAATCGTGCAATGGCTCTGCGCACCTCACTGTTTCCTGGGTTTTTTCCGGTTTCCCATTGTTGGGCCAGATCCCCAGCAACCACAGGGTACACATTTAAGTGCTTAATGTTCTTCTGCTTAGGATTGTCCATCCCCCGCTTTTCTCCATCAACCAAATAAACAAACGTATCATCTATTATTTCAATGACGAGGTAATATTTTCCTCGATCACGTCCTCGCTTCGAACAAACCAACTGACCGAGCTCAATCTTATCATCCATCAAGCCAACCCCTCACGATAGCCGGGTCAGTATTTCCGGCTGTCCTCCAGTTACCACTATTGAGTGTTCAAAATGAGCGGAGAGACTGCGGTCTTCGGTTACGACAGTCCATTTATTAGGCATAATAGAAACATCGTAGGTGCCCTCATTAACCATTGGTTCGATAGCCAGTGCCATTCCCGGTTCCAGCCGCGGGCCGTGGTCAGGCCTCCCAAAATTGGGCACCTGGGGGTCCTCGTGCATTTTCTGCCCGATTCCATGGCCAACAAAGGCCCGCACAACATTAAAGCCGTTCTCTTCAACAAAGGTTTGAATAGCAGCACCAATATCCCCGATGCGGTTTCCGCTCACTGCCTGCTCAATCCCGAGCTCTAAAGCCTTTTTGGTTACTGCAAGCAGGCGCTCTGCCTCCGAAGAGATCTCACCCACCGGAAAAGTATAGGCTGAATCACCACAATAGCCGTGATAAAAAGCGCCAACATCAATACTAATAATATCCCCGTTTTCCAACCTTCTTAAACCAGGAATACCATGTACAACCTCTTCATTGATAGATGTACATATGCTGGCAGGGAAACCCTGGTAGTTAAGAAAAGCAGGGATTCCACCAGACTTTCGTATAAAATCATCTGCAAATTCATTTAGTTCCTTTGTAGTCACACCAGGTTGTATCCTCTTGCCCAGTTCCTGGAGTGTTTGAGCCACAATCCGCCCCGCCTGGCGCATA
>JBASML010000228.1:0-1973 GCA_049656845.1 Syntrophaceticus sp. | reverse complement strand
GTTTAAAAGGACGGGATTTTCTAACGATTTCGGATTTCACCGCTGAGGAGATTCGGCTGCTCATCGATGCCGCCCATGATTTGAAGAGAGACTTAAAAGAGGGTGTTCCTCATATGGTTTTAAAGGGAAAGAGCCTGGGGATGATCTTCACCAAGCCCTCTACCCGTACCAGGGTTTCTTTTGAAGTGGGAATGTACCAGCTTGGTGGCTATGCCCTTTTTCTGAGCTCCCAGGATATCCAGCTGCGCCGTGGGGAGTCCCTTTCCGATACAGCGCGCACCCTGGAGCGATACCTGGACGGTATCATGATCAGGACCTTTGACCAGCAGGATGTGGATGAATTGGCGCAGTATGCATCGATTCCGGTAATTAACGGGCTGACCGATGCTGTTCACCCGACACAGGTAGTGGCGGATTTGATGACTATTGAAGAGCATAAGGGTAAACTTGCTGGCTTAAAGCTTGCCTACATTGGGGACGGGAATAATGTTGCCCATTCCCTGCTGCAGATCTGTGCCAGGATGGGGTTGCATATGACCATTGCTTGCCCTCCGGGGTATGAGCCTGATGCGTCAGTTCTGCAAGCAGCCAGAAATGATGCAGCCAAATCTGGTGTACAGCTGGAGGTAGTGGATGATCCCTTAGAGGCGGTCAAAAATGCTGATGCTGTTTACACAGACATCTGGGCGAGCATGGGGCAGGAAAAGGAGCAGGAAAAGCGTGCCCAGGTTTTCAAGCATTATCAGGTAAATACTGAACTGCTAAAGAGAGCAAATGATGGTGTAATTGTTCTGCACTGCTTGCCTGCTCATCGTGGTGAAGAGATCACAGATGAGGTGATGGATGGACCACATTCAGTGGTTTTCGATGAGGCGGAAAACCGCCTGCATGCCCATAAGGCTATTATGGCCCTGCTGATTGGTTAGAGGGTGCGGTTGCCCAACCCGTGGGGTGTATCTTCGCTGTTATGGCTCTCTTAATTGGGCATCCCTTTGGGAAAGAATAGGCTTGGGTGTTGAGGTAAACAGCTGATTGTTCGCTTTATGCCATAAAACGTAAGCGCTATCCTTATACCTCTGATGATGTCACCGGAGGTGGTATGGGCGCCATTATTGCGGAGACCCGCCGTTGGCGGGTTTTTCTATAGAGAGATGTAATTTTTGTGATCGCTGTCTGGATTTCCGCCAGGGCATTAATACTGGCTGCCGGTCACTATTTATGCAAAATAACAGCTTTTCTTCTTTTTTATGCACTGTTGCAATAATGGGGTTTATTATTTGTCAACTGGTTGTCAACTTGTCATACAGGAGGGAAAAGCTGTTCTATGGAGAATATATTAAGCAAACTGCCAGAAATGACCGGGGCTGCAGCAGATTTGTTTTGGCTGTAAGCCCTATCTGGTAATTGAGGAAGATAGGAAAAGTGGGGGATTTGTTTGCGGTTTCTTCATACTGCAGATGTGCACCTCGCCCCGGGAGCGCCGGAGCGCATGGAGGCTTTCCGTTCTGTGTGCCAGATGGTGGTGGACCTCGACTGCTCGGCTCTGCTCATTTGCGGGGATCTCTTTGATTCTACTGATGCTGCCCAAGATCTCAGGGTCGAGGTGCGTGAACTGTTTGATTCTTTAGGAAAAAATGTCTTTTTGATCCCTGGCAACCACGATCTACAGGCTTTCCAATCAGGAGAGTACTACGGGAGGAATGTACACATCTGTAAGTGTCCTGTCAGGTGGGAGCTGGAGGGGGTTCCTCTCTTGGGGATACCCTACCTTCCAGGGCGGCAGGGGATAGAGTCACTCCGTACCTTAGTTATGCAGGAGATGCATGGGGAACAGTTCCCTTTTATAGTTCTTATGCATACTGACTTTTACAGCTCATCTTTGTCAGCCTGTTTTTTTGCTGAAGAGGGGGATGGCCAAAGCAGTGCCTGTCTATGGGACAGGGATCTGGAGGATTTTCCACTGTCTTATATAG
>JBASML010000227.1:0-2518 GCA_049656845.1 Syntrophaceticus sp. | reverse complement strand
GGGTTCTCATAATCCAGGGAGGCTGGGGGGAGGGGATGGTCGTCGGGCGCTTTTTTTGGCAGTTCTACTAACTATTCCTGCAGCGGGTGTTATTGCATTGCTAGGTGGTTGGATCCTGCATTTTTTGGGACCTGCCTATGCTCAGAACGGAACTGGAGTGTTACGGATACTCGTTCTTTCGATAATTCCTCTTTGTGTTAACAGCTTTTTCATGACGGTCAACCAGGTCAAGAAAAGGGCACCTTTAATTATTGGTCAATCAGCTTTTATAGCAGTTATTTCTATCGGTTTGGGATATTGGTTGCTGTGCAAAGTTGGGATTGAAGGTATTGGTATTGCTTATGTACTAGCGCAGCTGTCATGGGCGGTTATTGCGTTTTGGCCGCTGTGGAAGGAGTTGAATGGGAAGGAGAAAAAAGCGGTGGAATGATAATTTCTATGAGTACATTGTTAAATAGGCGATTAAGACGTTACCTTAGTGATAAAGAATTGGAAGGGAGATCACTATGGAAATTATTTTTTCATCGCTTCTTTCAGGGCTACTTGGTGTAATAATTTCAAATATATACCATAAGAGAAACGAAGTAAGACGTGCCAAATTACAAACCCTCAAGTCTTTGTTAGGTAATCGTTATGATATAACAGGGGATGCATTTACAGAAGCTCTTAACGAACTATTTGTAGTTTTTTATGATTCGAAAGAGGTTATTAAAGCCCTTATAGATTTTCATGAGGTTTCATTAAACGATATAAAAAGTAGGGATGTTGCAAACTTAAAACTGTTAGAGCTTTTTAAAGCTATGTGTAGCAACTTAAAAATCAATCAAGATCCTTTAACGGATAATTTTTTTCTTCAGCCTTTCAACACGAAAAAAATAAATATAAGGCCCTAGCTAACTACACGCAGCAAGCTCGGGGAGAAAAACTCATCCCCTCGCAAAGGTACCGAGTACCACCCGACTTTTCTATATAGATTGTGTGAGACAGGTTCCGACTGTACTTCCTTTAGAATAAGTCTTAATGTCTATTTATGAATAATCCCCTTATACAAATGGGTTTAATATAATGCTCCCCTTGTCAAGAACACGGTGAGCTGTACTCGATTTGTCGGACACACAGGAGTTAGGTAAAATAACTACTGTGGAGGGATTAAGAAATGGGAGACAGTGGCAAACGATATGACGAGGAATTCAAGGCGGATGCAATTAGGCTGGTCAGAGACGGTGGCAGATCAGTCCCCAGTGTGGCTAAAGACCTGGGGATCAACCCCCAGACCTTACGCAATTGGCTAGGGTTTGATAAAAAGAGGCAATCTCCTGACAAAGCAAGAATATTAGAGCTAGAAGCAGAACTAAAGGCAGCAAAACGCAGAAACGTTGAACTAGAGGAGTCTGTCGCAATATTAAAAAAAGCTACGGCCATCTTCGCGACAAGCAACCGCAAATAATCTATGAGTTTATCAAGGAACACAGCTCCGTGTTTCCGGTTGAGAAGATGTGCCAAACGCTCGAAGTATCACGGAGCGGATATTATGATTGGAAAGACAGACCCCCAAGTATACGAGAGCTTGAGAATCGGGAAATCCTTAAGATTGCAATAAGGAGCCATACTGAGTGCCAGGGGGTATATGGTCTAGACAAAATTTTGGAGGATGTAAGGGAGATATACCCTCGGTGTAGCCGCAAAAGGTTGTACCGAATTCAGAAGGAAAACAAATTATATTCCAAGCGCAAGAAAAAATTCAAAGCTACCACAAACTCCAATCATCAGCTTCCGGTAGCAGAAAACCTGTTGAACCAGAACTTCAAGACGGACAGGCCGGCTACCGTATGGGTAACAGATATTAGCTATATAGCTACCTGGGAAGGCTGGCTGTATCTAGCAACTGTTAAGGATATATTCACAAAAGAAATAGTAGGATGGGCTACAGCGGATAACATGAGAACAGAACTTTGTTTAAAGGCTCTTAAAAACGCAATCATGAGACATAGCCCGCCCAAGGGGCTGATTCACCACTCTGATCGGGGTGTGCAGTATTGCAGCAAAGAGTACCAGGCTTTTCTCAAGAAACACGGGATAATTTGCAGTATGAGCCGTAAAGGCAATTGCTACGACAACGCTTGTGCAGAAACCTTTTTCAGTACAATAAAATGCGAAATGCTTTATCACAAAAAGTACAGAACACGGAAAGATGCCCACAAAGATATCTTCTGGTACATAGAAGTATTTTATAACCGTAAGAGAAGGCACCAGGCCTTGGGCTATCTGACTCCAGCAGAATTCAAACGTAGATATATGTGCCAAATGGCAGCTTAATCTATTATTTAGTATTATGAAAATTTGAGCAGAGGTAAGAGTCTTGGCGAAAAACTAACTCTGAACTGTCTGTTTTATCGGGAAGAGCTCATGCTAAAGAAAGAGCGATGGATGAGGAACGAAACGAACTAATGGCAAAAATCGGTCAACTCACGATTGAGAATGACTGGCTCAAAAAAAAATCTGGACAAGTGCTTGGGGT
>JBASML010000226.1:0-1735 GCA_049656845.1 Syntrophaceticus sp. | reverse complement strand
GCAAAGGGGTGCCTGTGGGATTGTCATGGGTCGGAACATCTGGCAGAGTCCCCACCCAGCAGCACTCCTCAATGCTGTCTGGCACCTGATTCACAAGAACTGCTCAGTCATAGAGGCACAGGAGGTTTTGGAGGAAAGCACAGCATAAATATAGCTCACAGGTATACAAAGGCACATTCCTTAACATTATGGAAACTGTGTAAAAAAATATAACTCATTAAATCAGGCCGGTGAGTACTCACCGGCCTAACTACCATATCACTGCCACCCATGTAGAATAGCCTCTATTGACTCTAAAAAAGCTCACCTGTACAAACCCGGAAAAAAGTTTGACAGAACACTAGCAGCCAACACAGGGCAAGCAAACAATAACAAATAAACCCATAGGATTTGAGTGGCGGACACTGGAAAATTGACGCGATTAAAAAGGTTGCCCCTGCATAAGCACCCAGAGGGAAGGTGAACGCCCACCAGGATAATGCATAGGGCAGGTTCCTGTGCAAAATATTGATCAACGTAACAATACCGGCGATGATCAGCCACCAGAAGCCGAAACCCCAATAGATTAAACCAAAAAGATTTATTGCTGACTGAACAAAGCCCCCCAGCCAAGGACCACTCGCCGCCCCCAAATTCAGCAAGGCAAGGGTACCTGCTCCGATTGGACCCAAGTAGATCCAAATGGTAGGAACTAAACTGCCCGGCAGAGGAGGAGCTACGATCAATCTATAGAAACAAATCACCGCCAGGAAGATGAAAAGAAAGAACCCCATCCCCCAAAAAGCATAATTGATCAGCAGCAGCAGTTTTTGAAGATACTGTGGCCAGTGAGGCAAGAGTTTTGCACCGGCAATGGGAGCCACAATGAGACTTACTGGCGGCATAAACCAGGCCGGGTTCAAATCTGCAATCGTTACCTTATTGAAAAAGTTGATTACAGGTATAACAATGGCAAATACCGCAGCTAAAATTGCTCCCAAAACCCAGCAGACTTTGGCAAAACTAACCGCCAACTCCACACCAAGGAATCCTGTTCCCACAACCAGGAAATCTACCGCCAACACCAGCAATCCGATGGGCATCGTGGCATAGAATTGCCCTGTAATAGGGTGTTTAAGGTCACACAGGGCATGTTCTGTAAATAATAACCATCGAGTTATCCAGGGAATAAACAGTACACAAAAGAGGATAACATTGAGTATCCATAAACCAACTGCAACATTGTTCAACCAAGACCAGTAACAAGAGTAGTATTTGCTAGTAACCGCAAAAATTCCAGTTCCCATAACAGCAGCGAACCAGGACGGTGCAAAATTCTTGCTCACCTTTTTAAAACCCCTCATCTCAGGTTCAGACAACTCCGAATCCGCAGCCAAAACAACCTCTCCTTTCCACACCTTCTTAATGATACAAGGCATTTATTCCTTACTTATATTCTAATAACACTCACCTTCTATATTCACTGCACATTCTTTTCATGTTTCTGCACTTTTTTTGGGCTGATTGATCAACATATGGAAGATCCAAAAAAAGACATAAAAAATACCGGTTATCTTCCGGTACAGATACTCCAGGCAAACATTTTTACTCCATCATGTAACCTCATGTTTTTTTCTATAAAGCCCAGGTGTAGTGCCGGTTTTCTTCTTAAACAGACGTGAAAAATAATTGGCATCATCATAGCCTATCTGTTCGGCGATATCAGAGATGGAAAGCGTGGGGTTGGTTTTAAGCA
>JBASML010000225.1:0-38280 GCA_049656845.1 Syntrophaceticus sp. | reverse complement strand
GTTAAAGCAGCTTCTGATTCTACAACCGACCAGCGTCCACAGCGGTCTCCCCACCTGGCAAGTACATCTTTCTTCTGCTTGATTTCGATGATCTCACAGGCATTCGGACACCCCTGACAGATAAAGCTGTTGTTTTGAAATTCTACAGATGTGATCCCAAAACCACGAAACTTCGTCTTGCCACCATGTTCAATAATATGGTCCCGGGCCAACAAGGCAACTCCATACGCTCCCATAACATCAAAGTGCTGGGGAATAATAATATCTGTCTGTAGGGCTTTCTGGAAAGCCGCCCGCATTCCGGCATTAGCAGCCACTCCACCCTGAAAGACCACCGGAGGATTGATGTCCATGCCTTTGCCAATATTATTAAGATAGTTGCGTACCAGAGCTTCACAGAGGCCGGCAACAATATCTGATAATGCATGTCCCATCTGCTGTTTGTGAATCATATCAGATTCAGCAAAAACAGTACAGCGGCCAGCAACCCGCACAGGATTTTTAGCCTGGAGGGCAATATTACCAAAATCCTCGATGGACAGATTGAGGCGATTGGCTTGTTGGTCCAGAAAAGAACCGGTTCCAGCAGCACAAACGGTGTTCATAGCAAAATCAACCACAATTCCATTCTTCAGAACAATGATCTTTGAGTCCTGCCCACCGATCTCCAATATTGTTCGTACCTCTGGCACCTCACGCAGTGCAGCAACAGCATGGGATGTTATTTCATTTTTAACTATATCTGCACCTACCAGTACCCCAGCGAGGGACCGCGCACTTCCCGTAGTGCCGGCACCACAAATATGGTCCCCGGAGGACAACCGCTCATCCATCAAGGCCAACCCCCGCTGCACTACAGCTATAGGCTGTCCTTGAGTGCGTAAATAAAGAGGTGATAAATAAAGTTCTCCCTCTGGGTCGATTAAAACAAGATTAGTACTGACAGACCCAACATCGATTCCCAAAAATAAATCCACCCTTATAACACACCTTCCTTATTTCGACTATAGGCAGTGATCAGATCGACAAATGCCTCCAGCCTTGTCTGAATCCCAGCCTCACCAGAAAGTTCATCCAGATAAAAGGTGAGCAGAGGGATCTGATAATCCTTAGAGATTGCAGGAAAAACAGAATGAGCAACAATCTCAGGCATACATGTTAAGGGGGCCAGTTGAATCACACCATCATAGTTCCGTTGAGCAAAACCAACAGTACAACCAACTGTCTCCTCCCCGTGCCCCCCTACAAATGAATTGAGGTAAGGAGCAGCTAATTCCTTATCATGAAGGCACTCGTGCTTTATCCGCAAGATACCTCCCAAGAGATGCTCATTGACCCAGGTACTCAGCCAAATACTCCTGGTCACCTCCACACCTAAAAAACCCAGGCGCCTCTCCATGTCGTAATTGGCCAAGGGTTCGAGCACAGTGAAGATCTCGCCCACCAAACCGACACGCAGCGGCTCACTGGAGTATTGGGGTATCATTGCGGATTTTTTTAGAAAGCCGCTCTCTATCTTTTGAACTGTCTTGCGATTAGTAGCAGCATCGATTTCCTGTAGGGCATCCCTAAAATAGCTTTCCAGTTTATACTGCTCCTTAACACGCGGACGAAGGTAAAGGAGTTTTTCTTCCATGGTGTCCACTGCTCTGACTTTACTCCAAGCAAACCTTACGGCTTTAATCACCCGCCACCAGGAAACATCTCCGATCAAGTAGCGGATCTTATCCTTTACTTCCTGAAAACTCACATCCGGTGGCTCTAGAACGATCATCTCCATTTCGATACCAATATCATGTAAGATCTGCTGCTGCACCTGGGCATAGTAACCAAAACGGCAGGGGCCTACCCCACCAGCCATTAAAATTGTATCAGCACCGAGTTCATGTGCTTCTATATAGTTACCCATATTTAATTTAAAGGGAAAACAAGCAAACTCAGGGGAATGCCTTACACCCAACTCTATAGTGCGCTTGGAGGTGGGTGGTGGCAAAATCAATTCCAGCCCAAGGCTTGTCAGGAGTGCCCTAATTGCTATATAAAGATGCCCCATATGAGGGTATGTAATTTTCATGCTTTTTTCCTCCGTTTAATCATCTCTGTAAAGGCTTCCAGACGAGTAATCATTCCCGCTTCTCCTGTATGCTCATCGATGGTCAGGGCCATGAGGGGAAGGCTATTACCCTGTCTAGCCCATCTCGTCACCATCTCCTCAATTAAGGATTCTGGGCCGCAGCCGAAGGAGGTCAAGTAAATCAGCCCATCCAACTCTTTATCTTGGCAAAAGCTAAGGGCAGAGCCGATCATTCTTTTGCCTAGTGTCCAAAAAAGCCTTTTAGGCAGGTCCCTGGTCTTATTTTCTATTTCTTGATCGCTGACGGACTCGGGTGTCACCACTGAGGCACCCAGGGCAGAGAGTTTTTTGATCAGGTTCATGCTGATATAGGGGTCATAGAGGTTATACGGATGCCCGATCAAGCCTATCTTTAAAGTTTGTTGTGTTTGGGAAGCAGCTGCCACCTCAGAAATATCGCTGTCTTCCATATCTTCCAGGGCATCTGGAAGCAGCATACCAGCAGTTAAACGCTTTTTGAATCGGTGCTGTGCCTCAAAGGCTGCTTTAATAGAACTATCCACCAACTGTTTATCTTCGGTAAAAATGCTTCCAACATCCTGGAAACAATCAACCCAACACTGACGAGATGTTCCCTCTCTCCCTGCATCAACCATTGTATCGATCAGGATGGGTAAATTATCCAGGCGAGCCTTGAGCATATCGGGAAGCCCCATAAATTTAGGGCAGATGTAAGCCTTTGGCTCCACTCTGGTGATGCGCGGCACAAACAGATAATCCACCTGATCCGCAATAGCCATTACATGTCCAAAAAACACCTTAATCGGCAAACAGGCCTCACTCAAAGTGGTTCTAACACCATCATCTAAAATGGTTTTATTGGTTTGCGGGGATAGAATCACTTCTAAACCCAGACTGTTAAAAAATGCCCGCCAGAGCGGGTAGTAGTAATAATAAAATAGAGCACGGGGAATACCTATTTTAACCATATCATCCAACCTTTTTCCGAAACTTTTTATACTAATCAGCATTATGCCTAACATTCTGTATTGAAAAACCTCAGCAGACACAGCAAAATTGTGTCAAGTATCAAGAACAAACCAACAATTAGCTACGGGGATTGAAGAGTACAGCTGTGACATAGCCAAAAACTACAGCAGCAGCAATACCAACCGCTGTAGCCTCTAATCCTCCAGCAAATGCACCAATAAGACCCTTCTGCTGGACTGCCTTAATTGCTCCCTGGGCCAAGCTGTGTCCAAAACCGGAAAGGGGTATGGTTGCACCCGCCCCTGCAAAATCTACCAGGGGTTGGTAAAGACCGAAGGCACTTAAAATTGCACCAGCTGTGACAAACCCGACAAGTATATGGGCTGGTGTTATGGAAGACCTCGTCAGATCCATCCAGAGTTGGCCAATAACACAGATGAGGCCACCTACAACAAAAGCCAAAACAAATTTCACCTACCCCACCCCTTTCAACTAGAAACTGCAATGGCATGCGCAATGGCAGGAATTGTTTCTCCCTGTTGGCAGCTAATTGGGCTCATCAATGCACCAGTAGCCACAAAAAGAAGATTCTGATACTGTTTTTCCCTGAGTTTTTGTAACAATAACCCTGTAAAAACTACTGCCGAACAGCCACACCCACTGCCGCCAGCGTGCATATCCTGTTTACAGGTGTCATAGATCATAAGTCCACAATCCTTTAGTTTTTCACCAGGATCACAGCCGCGCTGTTTGAGCAGTTGCAACAACGCTTTTTGACCTACACTGCCTAGGTCTCCGGTTACAATTAGATCATAGGAATCAGGGTTCGTTCCAGTATCCTGAAAGTGGCTCAAAATGGTGTCCGCAGCTGCCGGGGCCATAGCTGCCCCCATATTGTTCACATCTGAAATACCTAAATCAACCACTTTCCCCACAGTTCCCTTGTTCACTCGGGGCCCATCTCCCGCAGACTCTAAAACTATAGCCCCACTGCCGGTGGTGGTCCACTGGGCTGTAGGAGACCTCTGTACACCCTGTTCCACCGGGAAGCGAAACTGCCTCTCTGCGCTAAGATGGTGACTGACTGAGCCTAAAAGAACACGTTGAGCAAATCCCCCTTCTACAAGCATACCCCCTAAAAGCAAGGCTTCTACAAATGTAGAACAGGCGCCGAATAGTCCAAAAAAAGGTATTTCCAACCCACGGGCGGTATAATTGGCACTAATAATCTGATTCATCAAGTCCCCAGCTAAAAAAAAGTCAACATCCTGAGGCTGCAAATTGATCTTCTGCAGTGCAAGCTTTGCGCTTTCCTCTAAAATTTTGCGCTCAGCCATCTCCCAAGATTTTTCACCAAAAAGCACATCATCAAGAATCCAGTCGAAGTATGAAGCCAATGGCCCTTCACCTTCCTCAGGCCCCACTATATTGGCCGCAGAGGTGATGACAGGTGGTTGAGAAAAATTGATTGACTGCCGACCACTTTTATTCCCCATTACATTCACCCTAGCCCAGCAAAAAGTAAATGATACCAATCAAACAAGAAATAAGCATTCCATAAACTAACACAGGCCCTGCAACAGTGAAGAGCCTCGCCCCTACCCCGGAAATAAAACCCTCCCGTTTATACTCCATAGCAGGTGCCACAATGGAATTGGCAAAACCGGTAATGGGAACAATGGAACCTGCACCAGCAATTTTTCCGATTTTATCATAGACCCCAATACCTGTTAAAAAAGCCCCTAAAAAGATCATGGTTCCGGCTGTAACCGCCACAGCTTCTGTTTCACCAAACCCCTGTCCTAAATAAAGGGTTAAAAACAACTGCCCAATAAGACAGATGGTCCCCCCTACTAAAAAAGCATAGAAACAGTTTTTTACAACATTATGCTTTGGTTTAATCTCATCCACTAACAGCCTGTACTCTTCCAAACAGTTTTCTTGCTCTTGCTGCTGCTCCACATTCCCCTTCATCATTTGCTCACCTACCTGAAATAGAAGTCGGAAACCGGATGTCAGGGGTCATCAATAGACAACTTCCTAATCCAACTCAACCAGTGTGTCCATCCCCTCTGGATCACTGGATCACAAAGAGAGCACAGGGACGGTTCTCCTGATCCAATCCTGATCCAAAAACTGACACAACTCGCCAGCCATCATGCCGATACATTGAGAATATCCCGTTGTGTTGTATAGTGAATATCTTGACAGAACATCCTTTTTTAACAACTAACCCCAACAACCAACTAAGCATCTAATATATAAAGTAAAGGTTGATGCCTGGTACGCACCTTTAACTTACAAAAATCAGGAAGTTGCTACTTGGTACCTCTCTTGGAGTAGTATTCTCAATCAATCAAAAAGAATTACTCTTTATAAGCAATCCTCACATTTGCCTTATACTCAAAAATATTGCCATCTCGGACCCCAGCTGTAAGGTTCGCAACTTCCACACCGGTAATATTACCCACATTTTGAGAGGCCTGCTGCACCGCTCCCCTCACTGCATCATCCCAACTGGTATTTGATTCTCCGACAAGATCCATAACTTTAACAACCAATCAAACCATCTCCTTTGAATTTTACTGTTATTATTTCCTCCCTTCTGGTAAATATACTCAAAAAAAATAAAACCCGGGAACTCAACCCGAGTCAACGCAGGTATTCTCGCAGCTTGGTAACCGCTCTTTGCTCCAGGCGGGAAACCTGAACCTGCGACAGCCCCATCAGTTCACCTATTTCTGTTTGTGTTTTGTCCTGGAAATATCGCATCAAAATTATCTGTCGTTCACGCTCTGGAAGGAACTTCATAGCATCATGCAGGTCAATTCGTTCCAACCATCCTACTTCTTCTTCATCATGGCTCGACAAATAGTCGATCAGTTCAGAAGACTCATTTCCCGCCTGACCCACAGTTTCAAAAAGAGAAACAGGTAATTGTGCTGCTTCAATAGCCAGAACCACATCCTCACTTGCTATACCCAAATCCGAAGCAATCTCTGCAACAGTTGGCTCTCTGCCCAAATTTCGGACCAAGTTCTCCCGGGATTGCTTTACCTGAACTGCCTTTTCTTTCATCGCCCTGGTGATTTTGATCGGGTGATCATCCCTCAGGAAACGGCGAATCTCTCCGATAATCATCGGTACTGCATAAGTAGAAAACTTTACTTTAAAAGAAGGATCAAAGTTGTCAATTGCTTTAATCAGCCCTATAACCCCAATTTGAAAAAGGTCGTCATTCTCATAGCCACGTCCCTCGAAACGCTTGATAATATTGAACACCAAACGGTAATTGCAGTTGACCAGCTTTTCTCTCGCCTTTTGGTCACCCTGGCGTGCTCTCTCTAACAACTGCTGTGTCTCCTCATCAGTGAGGAGAGGAAAGCGAGGTAGACTCATCTCCTGCGATCCCATGAGAGCCGTCTCTTAAGTTTCCGCCTGAACTTCACCAGGCAATTTTTTGCTCATTTTAACTTTTGTACCTCGCCCAGGTTCTGAGGTCACCTCTACTTCATCCATGAAGGAACGCATGAAAACAAACCCCAACCCCATCCTTTCCGGATCACTACTTGAATTAGGCTGAAGAGCTTGTTCAAGATCCTCAATACCCTTTCCCTGATCCTCAACTATTATTTCTAGAGCATCAGCAAAAAGGCTCACAGTGATCACAATCACACCATCCGGTTTCATTTGATAACCATGAGTGATGGCATTAGAAACCGCCTCAGATACCGCCACTTTGATTTCCTCAAGATCGCTGACATTGTAATCAACCTCAGAAGCAAAAGCAGCTACTGCAACACGCGCCAATCTAACATTCCCGGGAAGACTTAATAACTCCAGTTTCATACGATTATATAGTTCCATATCAACCCACCCCCCTGGCAAGAAAACTCAAGGCCTGCGATGTAGTAGGATAAACCGGAATCAGACGGGTAATCCCGGAGAGCTCCAAGATCTTCAAAATCCTGGAGCTGGCATTAGAGATTGCCACCCTCCCATTGTTTTCCTTGGCTTTTCTATACCTACCCAGAATTACTCCTAATCCAGAACTATCGATAAAAGTAACCTTCTCCAGGTCAAAAAGAAGATCATTAACTCCCTCGATCCGGATTTTCTGGTCAATCTCCTGACGGCAATAATCCGCTGCTTGCAAATCAAACTCTCCGCTAATTTTAATTACAATAACATTCCCTATTCTCTTCAGCTCCAGAGCCAAGAATACCCCTCCCTTATATTTCAGCCATTAATTCTTCATTAAATACAAAAACTCCTGCTATTTTATGGCATTAAATAACCCCCTCAGAATTCTGAGGGGGCTATCTCTCGTTTTAGGATTAACCCGCCACTGACCAGAGACTCTTTTTTAATTGGTGCCAAAAGCTTCCCCGGGGAACATCTCTTTGTGCCACAAGAGGAACCTTTTCATAGGTTTTACCGTCGACGATGATTTTTAATTCACCTACAGTATCCCCTTGGCTTACAGGAGCATTAAGATAAGGTAAAAGCTTGATTTCTGTTTTTGCTTTTTTATCCTCACCTTTTTGCAACAAAATACCGGCACCTTGTGGAGCAACCACCCCGACACGATCTACGGTTCCTTTACCAACGCGAACCTCTCCCACAACCTCTCCAGCTTTCACCAGTTGTTTGAAAGTATAATTGGCAAAACCCCAATTGTATAATTTTATGGACTCCTTAAAATGGCCATCAATCTCAGGAATACCGAAAACACAGCAAATAAGCCGCAGATCACCACGCTTTACCGTTGATGCCAGACAATAATTGGCCTCTGCTGTCCATCCGGTTTTAAAACCATCTGTCCCTTCATAGTACCATAGGAGTTTATTTGTATTATCAAGTTTTGTTTTCCCACCGCGCAGCTTGTAATAGTGTTTGATGCTAGTCAGTTCCAGATATTCCGGGTACTGGGCGGCCTCTCGGCAGATCATAGCCATATCATAGGCAGATGTATAGTGACCCTTTGCAGGAAGACCGTGGCAATTAACAAAATGAGTGTTTTTTAGGCCCAACTCCTTAACCTTCTGATTCATGAGACCCACAAAGGCTTTTTCACTTCCGGCGATATGTTCGGCTACTGCCACACATGCATCATTAGCCGATCCTACAGCAATAGCAATCATCATCTCCTTGAAGGACATTTCCTCCCCAGGTTCCAGCCAGATCTCAGAACCCCCCATTTCCCAAGCAGCTTCACTGGTTACTACCCGGTCATTCCATTTTACTTTTCCATCTTTCAGTGCATCCATTGCCACAAGGAGAGTAACTACTTTGGTCACACTGGCTGGAGCTATTCGTTGATGAGGGTTTTTCTGATAGATTATTTTTCCTGTACTAGCCTCCATGAGAACTGCAGAAGGTGCTTTTGTTTCCGGTTGTACACTGCCCCAAGCAAAACTGGTGGGTACAAGTTGTAGAAGAAATATAGCTAAAGAAATAAACACTATCCAACGGCAACGACGCATAGCACTACTACCTCCCTAAAGAAATCGTCTTTCTTTAGTATCTGCAAATTTAATCCACTTACTCCTGGGACAGCATCCCAAGAATGGTGGTTAGTGGTTGGTCGTTAGTCGTTAAAAAATAATAATGTGAGAGGTTTGATGATACCTGCTGCAGGCATTAGGGACAGTCCCTGGTACACTGTGCATCACTGGTTAGTGGTTGGCGATTTAGTAGTTGGTGGTTGGTGGTTAGAAAAAAGAATAATCAATTCTAACAATAAAGCAAGCCTAGCATAATAGATATCATAGATATCTAAAGCCGGAGGTGAGCGGTTGTAAAAAAGATGACAGGCCGTCTTGCCGGAGCAGTTTGTGGCTTTTTCTGGTTTCGGACCAGGTTTCCGGTTTCTCTTTTTATCTAGGAGAGCGAATCACATCGTAAATGAGGGGTGGCAGTGACGGCTGTTCCCGTCCGATAGTAAAAGCCTGACTCATCCTTTGTTTGGCTTCATCCAAGTTCTCGGTACTATTCACGTGAAGCACAGCCAAGACTTCCCCGGCAGCAACCGCGTCTCCTCTTTTTTTCATAACAGTAACACCTACAGCCGGGTCAATGATATCTTCTTTACGCAGCCGCCCAGCACCGAGCAACAGTGAAACCCAGCCCACTTCTCTGGCATTTAATTCCTGAATAAAGCCACAATCCTGTGCTAAAATCTCAACATTTTGAGCAGCTGCAGGCAAAAGCGATGGGTTGTCAATAAAATCTGGGGAACCCCCCTGAGCTATAATGATCTCTCTCAGCTTGTCTAAACCAGCACCTTGCTCCAGGAGCACCTGCAGCCGCTCCCTGCCCATCTGGGGAGTTTCAGCAACACCTGCTGCTGCCAGCATCTCCCCTCCCAGCACCAGGCAGAGCTCAGTTAAATCAGCGGGACCCTCCCCTTTCAAGGTAGCTACAGCCTCCTGTACCTCTAGAGCATTTCCCACCGCACACCCAAGAGGTTGCACCATACTGCTGAGAACGATCACTGTCTTACGATTAAACTCCTTACCCAGAGCAGCCATCAATTCACCGAGCGCCTGCGCCTGTTTCACAGAAGTGAGAAAGCCCCCTGATCCCACCTTGACATCCAAAACGATCCTGTCCGCACCTGCAGCGATCTTTTTGGACATGATACTGCTAGCAATAAGCGGCACACTGTCCACAGTTCCGGTGACATCTCGCAGTGCATAGATCTTCTTATCTGCAGGTACCAGGCCGACGGTCTGGCCCGCCAAAACAGCTCCTGTTCTCCGGGCAACACCGAGAATTTCCTTTAAAGATAAATCCACGCGAAATCCGGGAATGGTTTCTAATTTATCCAGTGTGCCTCCTGTATGGCCCAGGGCACGCCCAGACATCTTGACAACTACTGCCCCGGCTGCTGCTACCAAGGGTACCAAGACAAGTGTGGTCTTATCGCCCACACCACCTGTGCTGTGTTTGTCTACCTTAACACCAGGAATCCCTGTCAGATCAAGAGTTTCACCTGATTTGATCATTGCCCTGGTCAAATCCCTTGTTTCAGCAAAATCTAGGCCACGTAAAAATGCAGCCATCAAAAAGGATGCCATCTGATAATCAGGAATAAGACCATTGGTATAGCCCTGAATTAGATAATCTATCTCTTGAAAACTCAGTTTATTTCCGTCCCGTTTTTTAATTATCAGATCAAGTGCCCTCATGACTACCCTCCTCTTTAAAAATACCTGATATTGGAGTTCCATCCCCCTTTTTAACGTCAAAAAGTGCCGCCAGTGTTGCACCTAGGTCCGCCATTGTAGGGCGCACCCCCAAAAAGGATGGCCTGATTTCGGATCCCACCATCAGCAGGGGAACATACTCCCTGGAGTGGTCAGTGCTGGGTGTTGTGGGGTCACAGCCGTGATCAGCAGTGAGCACCACAAGATCCCCCTCCCTCATCTCTGAAAGCGCATCAGGTAGCCATAAATCAAACTCTTCCAGAGCTTTAGCAAAACCCTTTACATCATTACGGTGGCCGTAAAGGGTATCAAAATCTACCAAGGTTGCAAAGACAAGGCCTTGATCAAGTTTTTTGAAGGCATCTACGGCCCGCATAAAAATCTCACGATTCCCAGCAGCTGGGAGAGATAATGTAATTCCACTACCCGCAAATACATCATTTACCTTCCCAACTGCTACCACCTGGTAACCGCTGAGGCTTAGTGAATCAAGGAGTGTTGGACCTGGAGGGGCAAGAGAAAAGTCGCGGCGCCGTGGCGTGCGCCAGAAATTACCCGGTTCACCGAGAAAGGGACGCGCGATAACCCTTCCCACTCCATGCTGCCCAGTGAGCAGTTCTCTTGCTATCTCACAGATACGATAAAGTTCAGGAACCGGGATCACCTCTTCGTGGGCAGCTATCTGAAAAACACTGTCAGCAGAAGTATAAACAATAGGGAAACCTGTTTCCAAATGTTTGGCACCAAGCTCCTTAATAATTTCTGTTCCAGATGCGGGCTTATTTCCAAGTACCTTCCTTCCTATCTTTTCTTCAAAAGGAATGATCACCTCCGGTGGAAAACCATTCGGGTAAGTAGGAAAAGGTGTTTTCAGGATCAAGCCGGTCATTTCCCAGTGCCCGCTGGTTGTGTCCTTTCCTGGGGACTGCATAGCCATCTTCCCAAAGGCTGCAAGGGGCTCGTCCACAGGAGGCACACCTTTAATAGGGATTATATTGCCCAATCCCAGTTTGCCAAGACAGGAGAGATTAAGCCCACCTACTGCTTCTGCCAGGTTTCCTAGTGTGCAAGAACCGCAATCACCAAAATCCGCAGCATCCGGGAGTTCACCAACTCCAACTCCATCCATTACCAATATCAAAACCCGCCTACATTTACGATCTGGGATGTGCTTTCTCATAGACCTCCCTCAACTTTCCCTGACTTAGGTGAGTATAAATCTGAGTTGTCGAGATATCAGCATGCCCCAGCATTTCCTGAACCGCTCTCAAATCAGCTCCATTTTCCAGGAGGTGTGTAGCAAAAGAATGGCGCAGTACATGTGGAGTAATCTCTTTTTGAATTCCAGCTTTTTTAGCATACCCTTTGAGAATCTTCCAAAACCCTTGACGGGTTAGGCGCCCGCCGTGGTTGTTTAAAAAAACAGCTCGCTCAAAGCTTTTCTTCCTTAACTTTAACCTGCTATGGGAAAGATATTCTCTCAGATACCTGCAGGCCACTTCACCGATGGGAATAACCCGTTCCCGGGATCCTTTTCCCAAACAGCGAACAAAACCCATCTCCAGGTTAAGGTGTTCTGTATCTAAACCAAGCATTTCCGATACCCGCATTCCTGAAGCATACAGCAACTCCAACATAGCCTTATCCCGCAGCCCGATAACTGTTCCGGTATTGGGCTGAGAGAGGAGTAGATCAACATCCTGGATACTCAGTACCCGCGGGAGGTTCTTCTCTAGTTTGGGAGATGTCAAGTTCTCGGTTGGATCTGCAGTTATCTGGCCTTCCTGTAATAGAAAGCGATATAAACTGCGGATCGCCGCCAGTTTACGTGACCTGGTCCTGGCACTACGGTTCTGCTGACGCTGATAATTTAGAAAGTCGAAAATAACATTCTGGGTCGCTTCTGGCAATGTCAGTCCCTTGTCTTTTAAAAAGGAGAGATACTGCTGCAGGTCATAGCGGTAGGATTGTACAGTATTCTGGGCAAGCCCCCTTTCTACCCGTAAAAAAGTTAAAAAATCATTTAACTGACTGTCATAATCCAAAAAGCATTCCCCCGTAAACATTTTCCTCTCAAAGAGAGACTTCCACATATAAAAAAAAACTCCTCCCTGTTTGCAGGAAAGGTTAATTCGCCATCATGATATTAGGTTGAACACACAGGAAAGCAGGAGAAGAAAAGAAGAAACAAACCGAGATTGCCAAAAATGATGCCCTATCCCTGTTCAACGGGGTTCAACGGGTGAAACCAGGTTCCTTCCCATAGTATAACTGCCGCATCCTTTCCAAAAAAGTAGGCTCCTCTACAGGCTGATCAGTACTTCCCGTTTCCACCCGCATATAATGGGATTGGTCATCATTGATATCTGCCAGCCCTTCAGCAACGAAAGTAAGAAACTGCGGAATAATCAGGCCGATCAACAATAAGAAAAACAAAAGTTTTAGAACAACCGAAGCCTTGTGTTTCCAATTGGTAATAGTAATCAGCACCATAGGCTCCTGCCCCCTCAGAGATTTCATAATCAACCAGGTTTTGGACACTTTCCTCATACTTATGCACAGAATGCCCTAAAAATACCAGGTGACAGTCACCTGGGAAAAAGAGGAGTAATTAACTGCAGCAGTCCTGGTACCAGATAGGCTTCTAGCCAGGAACCGATAATGATCAACAGGAAAAAAACTAAAAAGAGCAGGGAATAGACACCCAGGCGGCGATAGGGTGCTTCCTGGGAACGCAGGATGGTAAAAGAAAAATAGAGAGATAAAACACCGGCTCCCAGAAAAGCCGGGATATAACAAAGATTTTGGGGAAGTACACCAGCTAAGGCTAAAACCAACCCCTTTCCCGCTTCTTCCTGCACCAGAAAACCCACAGTGAAACCTACTATAAATCCTCTTGCACCTACGGTTAGAAGTATCAGGGGACTCCCAACAATGGTCAACCCAAAAATCCAAAGGAGGCCTAGTGAGACTGCCTGCATCTTAAGTATTTGCCCCCAGGTCTTAAGTCCGGAAATGGAAAGCTCCGAATATGTGGAAGCCTCCTTAATATAAAAAGCAAGATACTGATGCATCTCTTGCTCAGCCAAAGGGTTTAGTGTACGTAAAGTAATAGCCCCTAAAATTAACCCACATAAAAAAACCCCAACAGCCATGACAATAGGAATAAATAGTTCTTTTTGAATATTGATAGCTATTGAAGTTCTTCTCCAGCGCATGGCTTACCTCCCCGCAAGTAAATCCTTCCTCCCTTAGAAGATTCTATGCGGGGAAAAATAAACCAATTACTGCTCTAGCGAAATCTTCGCAATAATAAGCATTCTAACAGGTAGTGGGAAGCCAAAACATCCTCTAAGGCCTTACCGCTAGCAGCAACAAGAGAAATTCCTCTCCCTTCTTTCTCTGCAAGACTTGAGGCTCTTTCTGCTGCCGCAGCAGCATTTTCCCATCCTGTATGTCCGGGGGTACGCGCTACAGTACCTGTCACCACAGGTGCACCTGCATTAAATGCCGCGTCAAAAGCAGCTCCACCGCAATCAGTGACAGCTACCACAACTTTATCTTTAAAATCTACCAGACTAGCGGTTTCAGCGCCCTGATTCGGGTAAATGCCTGCTTCCACTCTACCCGCAGCATGAAGCCCTTCCAGGAAGCCGGCGGCTCTCTCCAAGCGTTCTGTAGCTCCGCCGATGCGTGGTTCAGCTATAACTACTACTTCTGTTTTTAGTTTTTCAGCCATCATCGCGGCATATCTACCTATACTTACAGGATTCACCGGCACCGGTGCTTTACAAGGTACAGGGCTGGCCCCTAGCACCAGGGCTGCCCCTTCCTGGAGAGCAACCTCCAGTGTTGTGCTCATATCTATGACATCTACAATCACAACAACCTGTCCGCTGCAGGCAGCATCATATGCCCCACTAGCATCAGTGGTTACATTGATTACTCTACTACTCCCTATCACCTGCATCTCCCCCTTGCCGTCCAGCAACTTTCCCGTAAGTTCCCCCACCCCCGGCCATCAAAACCAGCTTTCCCTGTCGTGCATCCTGGATAACTTTAGCCACTTTTTCCCCTACTACCTTAACAAGATCTTGATAACTTACAGAGTGCAAAACATTCATCTCGGTTCCAAACTGCTCTAAAAGCTTAGAGACAGTTTTCGGCCCCACTCCAGGTAAAAAAAGGAGGGGAACCTGATAATGATAAGGGGGTCGTTTTAGGGAATGGAGTTGTCCATCCTGATCTCGAATCTCTTGGATCCGGTCTAAAACCCCTTTAACGATCTTCACACTCCCACAGGCAGGGCAAGCTGTTACTGGAGGGGTATCTCCTGCTATACTGCCACAGGTAAGACAAAAGGTGCGGTGATATTTGCCCAGACGGGGATCTAATCCGTAGTTAGCCAAAACCCGGCGTTCCCCCACACAGTGGAGAGCCATCAGCAACTCCTCAAAACTGGGTTCCGCAAGGAGCAGTACATTGTACTCTCTCCCCAGGTTTTTAAGGGAATGAGCATCTGAGTTACTTAAAAAAGTAAGGGGTGCAAGTTCGGTCAGGTGGTCAGCCAAGATTGTGTCAGCACTCAATCCCAACTCCAGGGCACAGATCTTAGCAAAATTATTGTCTCCCAGTAGTTCCTTGATACGCATTGTACACTGGCCGTAAACTCCCTTATGGGGTGTGAAAGCATGAGCGGGCATGAAAATACCAGAACGCTCCACAACCTCATCCAGGATCGCCCGGGCCGGAAGATGGCAGCGCTGAGTGCTCAACTCCGGGTTGGTTACTTGTTCAGCTAAAAATTTAGAAAAAGAACGAAGTTCAGCAAGGGTAGGGAAATAAGCCAGCCAGTGGGCACACTTGCCGTTATCCTCGGTTAATTCCATTTCTGCCCCAGGGATTAGGGTCAGGCGGTCATCATAGCGCAGACCACCTCCCGCCAATTCCCGGATAATACCATCAGCAGCCATCTCCTCTAGCTCAGCACACAGCCTGGGACAGGCCGCATCCACAATCCCTAAGATATCTAGACCCTTATTTACTGCTGCCTCCCTTAAGACCCCTGGTATGGTCTGGCTGCGTGCCGCAGTCACCTTAACCGGAAACCCACTGATAGTTCTTCCAATATGCACATGCAGATCTACAAAATACTTTTTCAGCATTGTTCTTCCAAACAACTGCAGGCAAGAATCCCAAAGCCTGTTTTGGCATCCTTGATCTCTCCATCCAAAACCATACGGACTGCCTTTTCCAGAGGTAATGTTAAAACATCGATAAACTCCCCTTCATCTGGACACGCCTTTCCCTTGATCAGCCCCTTGGCCAGCACCAAATAAATCAATTCATCACAAAAACCTGGTGAGGTATAAAAGGAAGAGAGCACCCGCAGCTCTGAAGCCTTATAACCTGTTTCCTCCTCCAGTTCTCGCTGGGCGCAAGTAAGTGGATCCTCTCCCCCATCCCTTTTGCCCGCAGGCAGTTCCAACAAAATTTCACCTGTTGCATGCCGATACTGGCGAACCAATATGACTTCCCTCTTATCGGTCAGGGGAAGGATCACCACGGCCCCAGGATGTCTGACAACTTCCCGCTTGGCACTATTCCCATCCGGTAATCTCACAGTATCCACCTGAACCCTGATGATCTTTCCCTTAAAGATCTCCTGTGATGATACTAATTCCTCTTTGAGCCTGGAATCTAACCTCTCCTCCATTTATTTCACCCTTTACTCTATTTTTTCACTAGTTCTGCTGCAACGGTTCCAGCCGCTCCGGCAGCCATAAAGAAAACAGGATCTTCCTTTGGAGATCGCCCCATACTCTTTACGGTAATCCCTTGCTCCTCCAGGTACTGCAAAGCAGGGCTGCCATCCCTAACCACCACTTGGTGACGCGATAATATACCGGCTTGTTCGAGCTGTCTGTTAATAACATCGTACTGCTCAGCATGAACATCTGGCAGAGCAATGATCGCCTCCCTGAGAGCCACCATTCCCAAAGCAGTTAGAGTGTGGTGGCTTACCCCCTGATGGCGCGGCCGTGGATCAGCAAAGCTGATCCGTGGGACTGCAACTGGCCTTCCACCCAGCACACTGACCGCATTAATAATCTCCCCTTGCTCTATAGCAGTTGTACCCCACCTGGTCCCTGTACCGACAATACCGGGGCCCATGGTGACGATGATCACCTCAGCCTTCAAGACCTGATAGGCAGCAATGAGTCCAGAGTAAATATTAACACTCTCCAGATCACCCCCGAAGGCATTCCCTGCAGAAACAGTTCCGGCAAGCATCCCTTTTGCTTTTAAAGTACGAACAGTATTACTTAAAGCAAGGGGGAGAGCCGCCCCATCGGTCATCACAAAGGCTATCCTTCCCTTGCCCCCCGCTGCTAAATAACCCGCTGTAACAGGAGCCAGCATACTATGCAGTGTCCCGACAACCACAGGTGTTCCACCAAGGGATGTAAACTCCTTGATCTGCTGATGATAGGGGCTCGACTCCTCCTCTACGCTGAGAACTTTGACCTGATAAGGGGTATAGCGCAGTTTCATAATATGGCCATCCCCAAGGTTTTGTTGAGGCATACGGCTGAGGTTGGCAATCACAAAGTGATAGCCACCACTGCCCAGATTCATTTCTACTGCTGTGGTATTTAGATAGACATCATCACCAACAAAAACTTTTCCGGTCAGCGATGGAAAATTCCAGGCGCGGCCAGGTGTTCCTTCAATCTCAACATCAATTTCCTGGATCTGATCTGAGGATGTTAATACCTGGGCCACCTTCCCCTTTTTCCAGGAGATCAAGTTAAACCACTTCCCTAAAAGAGCTGTTTAATTGTATGATTTCCCAAAGGATATGAACAACATCGATTAAATCCTGAGACTCTAAAAATTCATCGGTGGTGTGAGGATTCTGCATGCCTACAGCAAGATTAGCCACTTCCATCCCCGCGGCATTGAAGATGTTGGCATCACTCCCACCTCCACTGATCTCAAGCCGTACATCTAATCCTGCTCTTTTAATAGCTTCAGCTGCAAACTGCACAACTTGCTGATCTGGCTCAAGTCTATACTCTGGATACTCAAAGGTAACTCGAATATCACTACCTGCCCCAGGAATTTCCTTGATCTGTTCGAATTCCCTTATTATCTCTTCAGTAATATCATTCAGTTTATTCCTATCCAGGCTTCTGGTCTCACCCTGGATATAAACCACATCCGGGACAATGTTGGTGGCCTTACCACCTTCGATAATCCCGATATTAGATGTAGTCTCCTCATCGATTCTTCCCAAACGAAGCTGTGAAATGGCCTCGCTGGCTATACGAATGGCATTCACTCCCCGTTCCGGTTCAAATCCCGCGTGTGCGGATCTCCCCTTGACGGTAATATATAAGACATTCTGGGCAGGAGCTGCAGTAACAATCGTTCCAGGAAAGCCATTAGAATCAAGTACATAACCCATCCGGGAACTAAGCCTGTTGATATCAAAATTCTTGCTCCCCAAAAGGCCGTGCTCTTCCCCTACAGTCAGTAAAATTTCCAGAGGGCAGTGAGGCTGCCCCCCATCCCGGAGCATTGCTAAAACCTCCAAGAGGCAAGCTATTCCGGCTTTATCATCCCCACCTAAAATAGTATCACCGTGAGGCCGAAAAACCCCATCTTCAAAAATTACCCTAATCCCTTCACATGGTGTTACCGTATCCATGTGACAAGCAAAAAAAAGAGGGGAGAACTCCTCTCTACCAGGTAAGCGTGCCAGTAAGTTTCCTGTACTACCCCCGATCTTCGCTGCTGTGTCATCCTCTTCAACGGTAAGGCCGAGTTTATTTAAACGGTTTTTCAAATAGTCTGCCAACTCGCGCTCCTTAAAGGATGGTGAAACAATTTCCGCAAGAGTAATAAATTCCTGAAAAAGTCTATCCTTATTTATTCTGCTGTGTCCATTCACACCAAAGCCTCCCCTAATTTGATCTTCCTAAATTGTCTAAGAAACGCAGAAAACGGTTCCTTTCAATGATCATAGTGAGCGAATACTTCTCTGTAAACAAGTGCAGCAGAATGAGGAAGATGACCACTGCCAGCTGAGTAGAGAAAGTCATCATCCAGACGCTGGCCATGCCAAGTGCTGCCCCTAAAAGATTTGCTCCTGTGTCACCGAGCATCACCCTGGCTTTCAGGTCAGCAGGAGCAAAAGCAATAAGCCCTCCTGCCAGGGGAGCAAGAAGGATCAGAGATACATGACCCCAATAAAATCCAAGTAAAATAAGAAACCACAGGTAAAAAACCTTGATCGCCCTACCCGGACGCAGATCAACCAGATTGATGGTATTGGCAGTCAAGGCAACCAATAGGGCCGCGGTCAAGATTTCCCACCAGGGACGCCCTGGTAGAGATATCAAGGAAAAAAACAGTGCCCCTATCCCTCCTCCTATGGCCTTCAGTGCACCTGTAGTAAGTTTTCCACCGAATAGGGCGCCGAAATGCCCTTTTAGCCCACGGTTCTCTCTGGACCCCAGCAGGTCATCAAGCAATCCAAGGATGGCAAAAAACACAATACCAAACAGAAACAAAACCACAGTTTCTTGACCAGCCCAGCGAATCAGTAAAAAAGCAACTAAAACATAGACAAAAATAAAAATTAACCCCATCCCTACCGGTATGGATTCACCACGGTAATTAGGATGAGTAGCCCCTGTTTCCTGCAACAGTTTAAACAAAAAGGGAAAAATGATCAGGGTCAGTAAACAACCCAAACTACCGGCAAGCAAAATCTTCATTTACGCACCTCTTTTTGAACAGCCCAGAAAAGTGCCAACAAAACATGCCAAAACTGTTTAGCGCGGTGCCTAAAACCCGACAAATCTCTTCCTGTAACGCGGTGGCTCATCGTTGTAGGCACTTCCTGAATCCGGAAACCCTTACGGGCAGCAGCAATGGTCATGCCCACCTCGACACCATAACCAGAAACAAAGGGCACCACCGCCTCAAGCACTTCGCGGCGCATAACCCGCTGGCCAGATAATGGTGCCTCCAGGTGCAGACCAGTAAGCAAATGGATCCCTTTTCTGGCTAACCCCTTGACCAAGCCAAAACCACCTGCCTTTTTTACAGGAGGAAAGGTGGCGATTGCAAGATCAGCTTCTCCATCTAAAACAGGGCGGGCAAGAACTCCTAATTGGCTGGCACTTGTTCCTAAATCACCATCCAATAAAGCCACGATGGGCTGAGTAAGATGAGATACACCAAGGTTTAAGGCCTTCCCTTTCCCACAGTTTTGAGGAAGACTGATCACCTGTGCCCCTGCAAGCTTTGCCTTCGCAGCAGTATCATCCTGAGAACCGTCATCTACTACAATTACTTGATGAACATCCGGAACCTGAAGAACAGCCTTGACCGTATCAAAGATCCCTCTCTCCTCATTGTAAGCAGGAATTAATACAGAAATCAAACAAAGCTCACATCCTTATTCTAGCGGGGGCAGGAAGGTTTCTGCTGTCTGCTTAACACCATAATGTCCTGGATAACCATACATTGCCATTACCAAGGATACCTGGCCATAAACAGTGTCAATATTATCAACAGTCGTTAAACGGCTACTCTGGTAATAACGCATATAAGAAACAGCTGTATCACTATCCTCAACCCCATACACATTATAGCCTGATTTTTGCCAAGCCTTAATCATGATCTGATCAAACTTCTTAAAATAATCCTGGCTTTTATCTTCAGCACCACCGATCAGAACCACATCCTGGAGAGGAGGGCCGTAGTTGCCCGATATTCTGAGAACCTCATGGTCATCCAAAAATCTTACAAGTTCATCATTCTCTCCAGTAGCAATAGCCTCTGCTAATAATTTTGCCAGATCTGGTAGATATTTTTCAACATCAGCATCGCTCGCTTTCCCCAGCATCCCCGCGGTCTGTTTACTTAAACTAGAATCTTTTAATAAATCTAAATTGATAACTGTAACCGACTGCACATCAGCACCTGCAGAGCGAAACACATTAGCTAACCCATCATGTTCCTTGTGGTAATTTAAATCCACTATGGCAATTTTCCGTCCTTGAAGTTTGTCCCGAACCAGCAATGGGAGAACTTCCTGATTAAACTGCTGTTGACGTGACATTACTTCTTGTGCCTGGAGAAGAGCATCAGCATTGCGCTTATTTTCCTCTCTCAAAATAGTAAACTCTTTTTCAATACCCTCGATCATGTTCTTCTGCTGTTTTGAGATAGTATCGCTTCCAATCATAGAGGTCCCTATTAATATCCCAATACCCAGAGCAAGAAAAACAGCAACAAGAGAAGCTATATGATATTTAATGTCGAAGATCAGGCAAATAACCCCCTTTCGTCGAAAACATTAAATGCGCAACATAAGTTTTACCTGCATAACCAAGAGTTTTAAAAAACTCTTGGTTGTAGGAGAAATAATTATTATAACAAAAAGGGGAAGTAGAGCAGCCAAGAATATTTGCGCTACATGTTTCAGCTTAAGCCTTTGACGGTAAAGCTTACTTACCCCTTTAGCATCAACCAAAATTGAACCAACTTTCAGCCGCACCAAAAAAGTGCTGGCCATCCCAGGTCGATCTTTCTCCAGAAAGTCGAACATATTAGAGTGTGTTCCTACGGCAACAATTAACTCTGCCCCCTTTTCATAAGCCAAAAGGAGAGCAATATCCTCACTGGTTCCCGGAGCGGGAAAAACAACAGAATGTAAACCCAGCTGTTCAACTCTTTTCAGCCCTGGTGCTCTACCATCAGGATAAGCATGGACTACTATCTCAGCACCGGACATTAAAGCCTGATCAGATACGCTATCCATATCACCAACAATAATATCCGGTTGGTAACCTAACTCTAGGAGAGCATCAGCTCCACCATCAACACCTATCAATACAGGTTTGACTTCATCAATATAGGACTTGATAGCTAGAATGTCCTCTTGGTATCCTGCACCCCGCACAACAATAAGAACATGCCTGTTCTGAATCTTCGTTTGCAAAATTGGAATAGGATAATCCCCCAGGATCAAGCCCTGTTCCCTACGGGCATATTCAAGGGTGTTATCTACAAACCTAGCCAGTTCATTTTTTACATTCTGTGAAGCTGCAGCCATTTTATCCCGAACCATGGACTCCGTAAGGAGGGTACCACGCGCAATCCATCTGCCCTCACAAATAATTTCTTCTCCGGAAATAAGTAGCTCGTCTCCATCATGAATCTCATTCATTACTCGAGGGCCTACGGCATCAAGAAGCGGGACCCCCGCCTTGATAAGGTTAAGAGGACCCGCATTAGGATACCTGCCAGTTATTGAAGAACTTGCATTAATTACAGCCTTTGGTCGGCATAAAATCAGGCTTTCCGCCGCTAGTTCATCGAGGTCCGCATGGTCTATAACAGCAATATCATGGCTGCTTAAGCGCTTAACAAGGTTTTTAGTGCGCTTATCTACCTTTGCTTTACCTTTAATATCCATTTATACCTGCCTCGCCATTCTTACTTGTCTTTAATTTTAAACTATAGAATAATGGCTTGCAAGTAATTAACCCACTTTGGTACCTACACGCAGACGGTCTGCCACCATTGCTATGAATTCTGAATTAGTAGGTTTCCCTCGCTCCACATCAATGGTATATCCAAAAAATTTATTCATCAATTCTATATTTCCGCGGTCCCAGGCAAGTTCAATTGCATGTCGAATCGCCCTCTCTACTCTACTGGGTGTTGTATTGTACCTCTCTGCAATGGCTGGATAAAGTTCTTTGGTGACCGCTCCCAACAAGCTCATCTCTTCTACCACCATAAGGATGGCATCCCTGATATACTGGTAGCCCCTCACATGTGCCGGAATCCCCATCTGGTGCATCAAATTTGTGACCTCCACATCCAGATTACGGGTCCTGGGAAGTGAGTTCTGCGTCTGCCCCACCTGGTTATTTGCCAACTGTCTTACCCGGTTGGCCAGGATCTCCAGGTCAAAGGGTTTGAGAATATAGTAGTTAGCTCCCAATTCCACTGCCCGCCTGGTCATGGCCTCCTGTCCAAAGGCAGTAAGTATAATCACCTTTGGTCTGTCCTCACCATAGTCCAGTGAAAGCTTTTCCAAAACGCCAATCCCATCCAGGTGCGGCATAATCAGGTCTAAAATAATCACATCCGGAAACTCCTCTGTCAGCAGTTCTAGTGCCTGCAAACCATTATGCGCCACACCTGCAACAACACAATCATCTAGTCCCTCGAAATATTCCTTTAAAATCTCGCAAAAATCCCTGTTATCATCCACTATCATGATTTTAATCTTGTTAACCATTCATTTCGCCCCCTAATTTCATATTACCTTATTATAGTAATCTTTCTTTTTTAGTTACTTTCGACATGTCACCAACAATTTCCTTCTTCGAATTGTGCAAGATGGTGACACATTCTGGAACATAAACCAAAACCAAGATTTATATTCTGTTACCAGCAACACACCCAGCAAATCTAGGTGTTCCCTCCCATTTTTCCTTAGACAATAATCCCGCTTCTTCTAACATCACCTCTGCTAGTACTCCGTATCCTCGGGATGGATCATTGACCATAACATGTGTTACTGCACCTACCAGTTTCCCGTTTTGAATGATGGGACTCCCGCTCATTCCTTGGATAATCCCACCTGTTCTATTGATCAACTCTGGATCCGTAACCTTAATGATGAAAGCCTTACCATCAGAGCGAGGCCGGGAAAAAACAGTTTGAATGGAAACCTGAAATGTTTCAATGTTTTCGTTGTTTAATACGGTGAGGATAGTAGCTGGTCCCTCCTTTACCTGATAACCCATAGCCACAGGCAAAGGTTTGGGGTAGACAGGATTTGATAAATTATGATGAAGTATACCGAAGATACCATATTGAGTGTTTTTTGTGATCTTACCAGAAGCACCCTGACCTCCAAAGAAACCGATCTTTTCCCCTATTTTCCCCTGTTCACCCTTCCGGATCTCTTGAATTGATGCGGGTACGATCCTGCCATTTTTGAAGTCCCAGACCCCATTATCTCCGGAGTTCGCTATTACATGGCCCAGTGCACCAAATTTTTTTGTTTTTGGGTCATAAAAAGTAAGGGTACCCACACCTGCAGCCCCATCACGCACTAAAACACCGATCCGGTAACGATGGGTCTCTTTACAAAATTGCGGTTTTATCTTTATTTCTTTTATTTTATCTTGATATTTAATAGTTAATCGGATTTTATCCTTTTTCTTGGCAAGGTGATCGATAAGAAAACTCAAATGAGTATCACTGTTCACTTCTGTACCCTCAACACTTAAGATCAATGCTCCGGGAAATAGGCCGGCTTCTTTAGCAGGGCATAACCTTCGACCATCCTCAAGTATAATATCAGAGTATCCCATCACCATCACACCATCTGCACTCAGGAGAACCCCAATGGAGTGCCCACCGGCCATTACTTCCACCTGAGGAACCACCTGTAGGGTAAGTTTTTTAAAGGGGATCACTCCAAAAAGGCGCAGATCCAATTTGGCGTGGCCCGGAACGACTGCTATGGGAGATTCTTCTTGTAATAAAGGGAATCTACGTTTCTTGCCCTCTTGCCACTTCAATACCTCTTCATCTTGGGATACCAGAGCAGTCAAGCGTGTAGAAAGACAATCAGGGAAAAGATTATCAAGTGCAACTCTTTCCCCTACACTGACTCGCAGTTGTGTCGGGACAACAGCAGCAAATTGAACCAGAAAAATGTAACTGGTTACAAAGAGAATCACAAAGAAAAAAAGACCAGGAACTTTACGCGAATCAGTGGTCTTAATCTTGCTTCACTCCTACAACGTCTCCTGGCTGAACTTCCTCCGATTTTTAAAATAACCTTTTCCTAGTTTATTTATACCTTTTATGATCACTCCTTTCCATTCTCCAGTATCTGCAGTGCAAGATTCCTGGCTACCTCTTCATCTGAGGTGCCACCCAGCATACGCACTATCTCATCTACACGTTCCTCGGGGTCCAATAGAGAAACCTGAATCTGAGTTTTTCCCTGTTTAACAAACTTTTCAACAAAAAAATGTGTCTGCCCACGCCCGGCAATATTGGGGGCATGAGTTACACACAAAACCTGCTTGTCCGCTCCTAATACTGCCAGGCGCTCTGCAACAGCCTGCAGGGTTAATCCTCCGATCCCAGCATCGATCTCATCAAATATTAGTGTTGGAATCTGATCGTTTTTAGCCAAAACAACTTTAAGTGCTAACATAACCCGGGACATCTCCCCACCTGAAGCGATCTTAGCCAAGGGCTTAAGCGGCTCCCCGGGATTGGCACTAAACAAAAATTCTGGTATATCATAGCCTGCTGCAGTAGGTTCTGATGACTGTGTAAAACCAATTTCCAAACGCGCATTTTCCAACCCTAATCCATGCAGCTCAGCTGCTACAGCATTGGATAGATCAACTGCTCCTTCTCGCCGCAGGGTACTCAGTTTTTTTGCTTCTAAATCATATTCCTGTAAGGTGTCCTGAAACTCTTTTTCCAGAATTTCCTTATGCTGAGCTGTCCCTTGCAGCTTTTCCATTTCTGCTGCAGCAGTAAGGCGAAACTCACAAACTTCAGCAAGAGAAGCACCATACTTGCGCATCAAGTCTCGCAAAGCAAAGAGCCTTTCTTCTACTTCTCTGGCACAATCTGGGTCAAAATCCAGTTGCTCCTGATATGCCCTCAGCTTTTCTATAACATCCTCAAGATGAAAGAGAATATCCTTCATAGACTGGGCCATTTCTTCTGCCGCACTGTCGATCTGCGCTATTTCTTGAAGCTTCTCCGCGGCACTGCCCAGGAGATCATAGGCAGGGATCAGTCTTCCGTCACTGCCTGTCAATGTAACAAGTGCTTCCTGCACAAGGGCAACCAGCTTTTCACTGTGACGCAGGCGATCTCGTTTTTTCTGCAGTTCTTCCTCTTCCCCGGGAGTAGGCTGTAGATGATCGATCTCTTCAACTGCATATTTGAGATAATCTAAGCGGCGGTTCACTTCAGATTCACTTAACTGCTCTTTCCCATATTCCTCTCGCAACTGTACCATCTTTCTGTATAATTTGGA
The DNA here is from genome assembly GCA_049656845.1 of Syntrophaceticus sp. Taxonomy (GTDB): domain Bacteria; phylum Bacillota; class DSM-12270; order Thermacetogeniales; family Thermacetogeniaceae; genus Syntrophaceticus. The sequence goes on along the minus strand of JBASML010000225.1, from coordinate 12,890 downwards.
AACCAGTGACCGCTGTTTTAGTACAACAGGGCCACAGAAACGGTCGAGCAGTTCCCTGTGCTGACCAACCCGAAGTAATGACTGGTGCTCATGCTGACCGTGAAGGTCCACAAGCAATTCTCCAAAAGGGCGATACATAGACAGGGGCACCACTCGCCCATTGACGCGACAGACACTCCTACCCCCGGAACTTACCTCCCGGGTAAGGAGTAGTGTCTGATCTTCACTAAGAGGCAGGCCCAATTCAGCTATCTTTTCCTCAACCTGAGGATAGCGCCTACAGTCAAAATACCCTTGCACTTCTGCTTTTTCTGTACCAATGCGTACTAAATCACTGGAAGCGCGTCCTCCTACCAGTAGATTCATGGCATCAACGATAATGGATTTACCTGCTCCAGTTTCCCCGGTCAATACGTTTAAGCCTGGGCCGAGCATTAATTCTACATATTCAATCAAGGCGAAGTCTTGAATCACAAGCTGGACCAGCATAAAACTCCCCTCACCTCAACATCTCATCTATACGCTTGATCACCTTACCAACAGCATCCCTCTGCTTAACAATCAATAAGATAGTGTCATCCCCGGCAACGGTTCCCAAGAGCTCCTCCCAGCCCGAGTGATCGATAGCAAAGGCGACATTATGAGCAGCTCCAGGCAGTGTTCTGATTAAGATAAGATTTTCACTATAGTCATGTTTCACTACATTTTCCCTGAACAGCCTCCGCAGGCGTTCATAACTTTGGGGTGGATCCACCTGCTGGGGCCTAGCATAGCGGTAAGACCCGGGACCAATCGGAACCTTCACCAGATGCAGTTCCTTGATATCCCGAGAGATAGTGGCCTGGGTAGTTTTAATACCCCGGGCAAGCAGCTCCTCAGCTAACTCCCTTTGGGTAGTAATTGCTTTTTCTTCAATAATTTCCAGTATTGCCTGCTGCCTTCGCAGTTTCATAAAAGAAAACACTTTCCTTCATTTAGCTAATTTCCTCCCCGAAATTTCATGCGCAAAACTTCGGAAAAGGAGCGTTTCTTCACTTTGACAAGTTTTGTATAAACTTCTGCTTTGCGAACCACAATATTATCATTTTTTTGTAAAGGAAAGCCCACCTGTCCATCGATAGTTAGCATTACCTCAGAAGTGCCGGTTCTCATAATTACTCGTATCTCCTGGTTATCAGATAGGATAAATGGCCTGGCATGTAAGGTATGAGGGCAAATTGGTGTGACAATCATTAGTTCTAATACAGGATTAACAATTGGCCCACCCGCGGAAAGGGAATAGGCAGTAGAACCGGTAGGTGAGGCAATAATTATCCCATCAGCTCTATAACTTGCCAGATAGTCTCTATCAACATAGGTCTCTAATCTAATAATTCTGGAAATAGGACCCTTGGCAATAACCACATCATTAAAAGCAATGATATTTTTCACAGGAGAACCCTCACGCAAAACTTGGGCATCAAGCATCATGCGGGGTTCAATTTCATAATCACCTTCAACCAATTTCTCTAAACACGGAAATAGGTCCGGCATCTCCAGATCAGTCAAAAACCCTAGCTGTCCTAAATTGACACCTAAAATAGGGATTCCCTTATCTGCTACCTGGCGCGCCGCCCCTAGCAGTGTCCCATCCCCCCCTAATGTCAAAATCATGTCCACTTCTTCCTGAAAATTGATCTCTGGACAGCCAAAAGGGGGTATATACATGAGCTCTGTGGTCTGGGGAAGCACTACCTTGATACCTCGCTGTTCAAACCATTCGACAAGAATATCAAGAAACCTCCCACCCCGGGCCTTGCGCATATTGACAACCAAACCTACCTGTTTCATTTCTGCCTCCTCAATATCACTTACAGTGTTAATTCACCAGTATAGCGTGTGCTTTTTCTACAACAGCCCGGATCTCTGGGATAATATCTTCAGGCAACTCAGGGGGACCTGTGCCCAGCAGTAAAAAGAATTCAATATTGCCATCGGTACCACAGATAGGTGAATAGGTAACCCCTCTGTATTGGAAACCTGACTCTACAGCTTTATTAATAATTTTGATAAGAACCTGCCAGTGAACTTTAGGGTCCCTTACAATACCACCTTTTCTCACCAGTTCTGGACCCGCCTCAAACTGGGGCTTAACCAGAGCAATAACCTCTCCCCTGTCATTAAGCAGCCCCCTAACAGGTGCCAATATTTTTTCAAGAGAGATAAAAGAGAGATCCAGTGTCACCAGATCCACCCTGGCACCTAACTCTCCAGGTGTAAGATAACGCAAATTTGTCCTTTCCAGTACTACCACCCGTGGGTCCTGACGCAGCTCCCAGGCTAGCTGCCCATAACCTACGTCTATAGCATAAACCGTTCTTGCTCCCCATCTCAACAGGCACTGGGTAAACCCCCCTGTTGAGGCCCCGGCATCCAGGGCTACCCGTCCCTTAACTGAGATACCGAATTCCTGGAGTGCTGCCTCTAGTTTAAGCCCACCGCGACTAACAAAGGGGCAGGGGTCTTCTTTTACCTGTATTTCTCCCTCCGGGTCCACAAAAGTCCCGGGTTTATCAATCCTTTTCCCCTCATAGAAAACAACACCCGCCATCAAGCTGCGCCGTGCTCGTTCGCGGCTTTTAAAAAATCCTTTATCCACCAAGAGTTGGTCGATGCGCCTTTTTTTTGCACTACCCATTAGCTATCAAACCAGCCCTTCGCCTTGATAAAATCAACAATACCCGGGGCATCCAACCCCAATTTCCGATGTAACAAATCAGTTGCCCCATGCTCTAAAAAGCAGTCGGGGATACCTATCCTGGCAGTTTCACCTTGATAACTGTTGTCTGCCAGCAGTTCCAATACCGCACTTCCAAATCCACCCGTGATAACATTCTCCTCTATAGTAATAACCCTTTTTGTCCGGTTTGACCACTCTAGTATCAACTCATCATCCAGAGGCTTGACAAACCGGCAGTTGATCACAGCCGCCTCTTGCCCCTCCTTGGAAAGCTTTTCCGCTGCTTCCAAGGCTTGATAAACCAGAGGGCCTACAGTAAACAGTACCATGTCATCCCCTTTGCGGAGAACCTCTCCTTTGCCAATAGGAAGTTCAGGCAGATGGTAATCAATCTCTTTCAAGGGGCCGGCACCCCTAGGATAGCGTATCGCTATAGGGCCTTCATATTTCACAGAACTCTTCAGCATCGCTACCAGTTCACTCTGGTCCTTGGGTACCATCACAGTCATCCTGGGAATGTGACGCAGGTATGAAAGATCAAAAACACCCTGATGGGTTTCTCCGTCCTCTCCCACGATACCGGCACGATCCAGTGCGAATATAATATGCAGATTCTGCAGGGCAACATCATGAACAATCTGATCATAGGCACGCTGTAAAAACGTAGAATAAATTGCCACAACCGGAAGGCATCCGGTCTGAGCCAAACCCGCAGCGAATGTCACCGCATGTTGTTCTGCGATCCCCACATCAAAAAACCGCTTTGGGTATCTTTTGGCAAATTCACAGAGGCCAGTCCCCTCAGACATAGCTGCAGTGATGGTCACTAATTCCGGATAATCCTTGCCCAACTCCAAAACAGTCTTACCGAAGACATCTGTAAAAGAAGGTGCCTCTCCCCGGCGTGTTTTCCCGGTTTTTAAATCAAAGGGGCCGATTCCATGAAACTTATTGGGCTGCTTCTCTGCCGGAAAATAACCCTTTCCTTTAATAGTATTTACATGTACCAACACAGGCCCAGAAAGCTGTCTGGCACGCTCCAAAACTTGGTTAAGCATTCTCAAGTTGTGTCCATCAATGGGTCCCAGGTAAGTAAAACCTAATTCTTCAAAGAGCATCCCCGATACAAGCAGATACTTGACACTGTCTTTAAAGCGCTCTGCAGCTTTGAACATCTTTGGGCCAATATTGGGGATCCGCTGCAGGACCTCCCTGATTTCCTCTTTGCTCCTGTGATAGAGAGGATCTGTGCGCAGCCTACTAAGATACCCGGACATGGCACCTACATTTCGGGTGATGGACATCTCATTATCATTCAGAATAACGATCAAACGGGTTCCCAGCTGCCCAGCATGGTTTAATGCCTCAAAGGCCATTCCCCCGGTCAAAGCACCATCACCGATCACAGCTATAACTGAATGCTTTTCTTTTTTGATATCCCGAGCTAAAGCAAATCCTAATGCAGCCGAGATAGAGGTGCTGCTGTGCCCGGTCTCAAAACAGTCGTGGATACTCTCAGATCGCTTGGGAAAACCACTCAAACCCTTAAACTGCCTGATAGTTTTCAGCTCTTCCCGGCGACCTGTAAGAATTTTATGAACATAACACTGGTGCCCTACATCCCAGATAATCTTATCTCGAGGGGAATTAAAAACATAATGAAGTGCAATAGTTAATTCTACAACTCCCAGATTCGGCGCCAAGTGCCCCCCATTACGAGATACGATTTCCAGCAGATAATTTCTAATCTCCTGGGCCAGTTCCTCCATCTGATCAAAAGTCAGATTTTTTAAATCTGAGGGTCCTCCAATTGTTTCTAAAATCACAACCTTCACCTTTTCCCTTTTGTCGAGAATAATTCTATACCTGTTAGTTTTTCTATCCAAGCAATAATTTGACCAATGCGGAACATGACCTCTGTGGCTTCATTTAAAGCAATGCCTTTACCTATGGCCTTGCCCCCAACGGTCAGTGCCGCAACCAAACCTGTAATAACTGTTGTTAATAATGTTGTGTTAAGGCTAGGGCTGTTTGCTATAAGCCGGAAGACTATAGCAACACCTATGGCACCTCCTACAGTAGCGCAAATATCACCCATCACATCATTACAAAAAATTGCTACTCGGTCGGCGTTCTTAACCAATTTGACTGCCTGTCGCGCTCCCCAAACCCTATTTGCGGCTCTGGCATTTAAGGGGCCTATTTCAGCTGCAGCGGCTGAAAAACCAATCATATCAAACAGGACACCGATGAGAATAATTAAAAGCAAAAATAGTAATGCTAAAACAATAACAGTGATTTTACCCAGGAGGACATCAGATATGTAGCTGAAAAGCAGGCTGAGAACAAATGTTAGAAATGCAGTACTTAGCCCCCGACGCAACCAAAATCTTTCAGACATCAAGGTCACCCGCGAAATATGAAATATTATAAGTAAATAGGTTGGGGTAAGGTTTGTCACCTCGTCCTCCAACCCTGAGATCTAAAACATAATAACGAGCAGGTGGGTCTCCTGATGGGTAAATATTGCGGCTTAGGTCTAGCAGGTTTTCCCAACCAAGGGCCTGGACGTCGCCATCCAGGTGGTTTCCCTTTAACCTTGTTCTGCTTCGTCGCCGACAGCAGGGCTAGATTACCACTTAGTCCACACTTTAATCCCCAGCAGAAGCCGCCTCATGCAGACAGTCTAGGAGATTTCCTCGGCGTTTCAATCTGTTTCTAGCCTCTTTTGCAGTGAAGGTTTCAGCTCTGGCTATTAGCTGTAAGGGCCCTTACAGTGGCAAGCCATCATCATCTAGGCATCCACCAGCACCACTCAAGGCAGGCTACACTGCACACAGCACTATCCGGTACCGCATGCAGGTTCAACTCAAAGCCGTAGCTATTTGCCACAAACTTGAGCCTCCGCGGATGAAGGGTCATCGCCTACATGCCATTGTAGATCGCCCTTCATCCTTAACTCCCAGCACAAGCCCCCAACTGGGCGTCGAAAGCCAGCACCAGGAACTTCATCGATGTGCCCGTGACGGATTTTTAGGCCCGCCTTCGAAACAGATCTCTACGACTAGAATACTGCACCACCTGCTCATGCTCTTCTATGTGTTTGTGAACAATATTATAACACATTTTCATGTTAAAACAAATTGGCGGTTGGTGGTTAGTGATTAGTTATCATATCAAGTTTCCCGGGCCAAAATATAGTTCGCAGCACCCCTTAAGAAGTCAGCCCGGGGACCAAACCGAGCAATGCTCAACTGGCATTCCTTTACCTGGTTTTCTGCTATCTCCCTGGCCTGTGCCACCCCTAAGATTCCAGGGTAAGTTGCTTTCTGTTTAGCCAAATCACGCCCAGGTTTTTTGCCTAGCAAATTTTCATCACCTGTGATATCCAGCAGGTCATCAGTAATTTGGAAAGCAAGGCCAAAAGACATGGCATATTTACTTAAATCCTGCAGCTCATCATCCTGGGCACCAGCCAACAATGCCCCACTCCTTACCGCTGCAGAAAAAAGCGCCCCTGTCTTGTGGTTATGGATGTACTCCAAGGTTTTTTTGCTCACCCTGGCCCCTTCTGATTCTAGATCAACCACCTGACCACCGATAAGCCCTTGTGAACCCACAGCTTGATCAATCTCCTGGATAACCCGGAGCACCACATCAGATTTAAACCCTTTCCTCTGGAGACTGGCCAGTGTCCCAAAAGCCATGGTCAAAAGTGCATCCCCAGCCAGGATTGCTACAGCCTCTCCATATACCTTATGACAGGTAAGCTTACCACGCCTGTAATCATCATTATCCATGGCCGGCAGATCATCGTGAACCAGAGAGTAGGTATGGATCATCTCCAACGCAGCAGCTGCCGGCAAAACGCGGTCCATCTCTGTCCCAAAAATTTCGGCAACAGCTAGAAGAAGAGCTCCACGCAAGCGCTTTCCCCCGGCAAAGATGCTGTAGCGCATGGCCTCATGAATCCGCAAAGGGTAAGTAGTAGCCGGTGGCAGCAGGAGATCCAGAGCACCATTGATCAGTTCTGCCTTATAAGCAAGGGCATCTTTCCAGTTCACTTGGATGTCCTCCCCCTTGACTCCTGGTTCTGTTGTAACCATGGGGGTGCTTCACTATAAAAATCATCCAAGAGCACCTCTACGCGTTCCTCAAAAGAGTTGAGTCTTTTAATGAGAATGCGCAACAGGCCAATCCCCTTTTCAAAAGCTTTGAGTGATTCATCTAGAGACAGTTCACCCTTTTCCAGCTCACTGACCACAGATGCCAGCTTTTCCATGGCTTCTTCAAATGTCAATGTTTGCTCTAGATTTTGCTGGTGTTCCAAGGGTTTTCCTCCTCCATTCCTCTGACTTCGCAATCAAGGCTGCCTTTCCGGAGTATTACAGTCACTGAATCACCTATATTTATATTACTGCTGTCCTGAACCAATTCCCCAGAGTGAGCATCCAAACAGATGCTGTAACCCCTTTCCAATACCATAAGTGGGTTCAACGCATCCAACTTTCCAGCCAGGGACTTCACTTCCTGGGAGGCCTGGTTACCGATGAGGCGTGTTCTGTGCAGCAAGTGTGAGCAGTAGTGACTCACTTCCTGCTTATTTATAAAAGCAGTGCGGTAAAGTAAAGCCCCTAGATTTTTAACAGAGTACGAACAGATACTCTCCTGTGCTCCTTGTATCTTCTGGTAGATGGACCTGATCATCCTCTCCTGGCACTGGGATATCTTCTCATCCAACTCCTCACGACAGGGAACAACCATCTCCGCTGCTGCAGAAGGTGTAGGTGCCCGCAGATCCGCCACCATGTCTGCAATGGTATAATCTGTTTCATGTCCCACAGCACTGACCACCGGGATCCGTGAATAAAAAATAGCGCGGGCAACCTCTTCAGTGTTAAAGGCCCAGAGCTCCTCAAGTGAACCACCCCCGCGCCCTAAAATTATTACATCGATATCCTGTCTCTTATTTAAAGCATCAAGAGCAGAACAGATCTCCTGTGGGGCATCCTCCCCTTGGACAGCTGATGGTGCCAGCACCACAGGCATCTCTGGGAAACGCCTCCTGATCACTGTAATCAGATCACGCCAGGCAGCCCCTGTTGGCGATGTAACAATACCAACCCTCTGGGGAAGGTAAGGAATAGCCTTTTTGTGTTCAGGCGCGAAAAGACCCTCTCCCTGGAGACGATCCTTTAACTGACAGAATGCCTGGTAAAGTGCCCCTTGCCCATCAGGTGCAAGCTCCTGAACATAAAACTGGCATAAGCCGTCCCTCTCATAAATACTTATATATCCCCTGGCCAGGACCCTCATCCCATCAGATGGCAGGAAAGTAAGGCTCTTTCCTCGGGAACGAAACATTACACACCTCAGACGGCCTTTTTGATCTTTTAATGTAAAGTAAAGATGTCCCGAACTGTGACGTTTGTAATTGGAGATTTCCCCACGCACCCAGAGATCATTAAGAAAGGGATCTGCATCCAAAAGGGTACGCAGGTAGGCGTTAACTTCGCCTACCTGATAGATCCGCCGCTCAATAACTGTTTACACCCCACTTAATCGCTTGGCAGCTTCCACAAGGTTGTAAATCAACATAATGATACGCATGGGTCCCACCCCACCGGGTACCGGGGTAATGTAGCTGGCTACCTCAACAGCACTGTCATAGTCCACATCCCCGATGGTCTTTCCATCGATCCAATTGGAACCAGTGTCGATAACAATAGCACCCGGCTTGATCATATCACCAGTAATTGCCCGTGGCCTGCCTACCTCAGTTATGATGATATCTGCCTGTTTTGTATAAGGCACAAAGTCCTCATCTGGATGCACCAGGGTAACCGCACATCCTTTTTCAAAGAGCATCAAGGTTACAGGCTTGCCAATTTCAATGGACCAGCCTACAACAACAGCATGCTTACCCTTGAAATCAACATTGATGTTCTCCAGTATTTTAACACAAGCATTAGCAGTCACACCCCGGTAGCATTGATCACCGATCATAAGATTACCCAGGTTCACGGGATGAAAGGCATCAATATCCTTCTCCGGAAGAATGGAATTCATCACCTGTTTTTCATACTTGTCAAGCTCCCCTGGTAAAGGCAGCTGGACAAGAATCCCGTGGATTTTATCATCTTTGTTGAGCCTATCGATAAGGCCCATCAGCTCGTCAATAGTTATATCCTCGCTCAGGTGATGGAGTTCTGCGTATCCACCTACAGCTTCACAATTCTTGCCTTTGTTACGCACATAAATAGCGGAGTCTTCAGCACCACCCACCAGAACAGTGGCCATACCGGGTGTAATACCTTTCTTTTTGAGCTGCTCAACCTCTTTAGTGAGCATCTCCCGCACCTCTGCCGCCATTTCCTTTCCATTAATACGCACAGCTGGCATCGAATAAACCTCCTTCATTACGGTCATTACAGTCTATTCTCCACAAGGAAAGGAGAACTGGAACACCTTCCTGGGATCCAGTTCTCCCTTGATGTTCACTGAATTTAGGACTGTTTCATCTCCATCTGCCACTTAGCTGCCTCAACAGTGTTGCGCATCAAAATGGCTGTTGTTGCAGTACCAGCACCTCCCGGAACCGGGGTAATCCAGGCTGCTTTTTCCATGGCTACCTCGGTCTCCACATCACCCAAGATCTTACCGTCCTTGGGGTTGATCCCGATATCCACAACAATGGCACCCTCTCTAACCCAGTCACCTTTAACCAGGTGGGGTACACCTACTGCTACAACCAAAATCTCGGCCCTGCGTACATGCTCTTCAGTTAAACCCCTCTGCCCTGTTGCAATATGACAAACTGTTACTGTACCGAAACTGTTCAAAAGCAGCAGTGCTGCTGGTTTGCCTACGATATCACTGTGGCCAACCACAACAACTTCTTTACCATAAATATCGACACCTGTAGACTTAATCAGTTCAAATGCCCCTAAGGCTGTACATGGTACCAGTCTGGGCTTGCCAAAGGTAACAAGACCCATATTAGTGGGTGTAACACCCTCAACGTCTTTTTCATAAGCGATTCTCCACTGGCATACCTTAGCATCAATCTGCTCAGGCACAGGCATCTGCAAAATTATCCCGGTAATATTAGGGTCTGCATTTAACCCATCGATGTGCTTAAGCAGCTGCTCCTGTGTCATGTCTGCAGGCAATTCTTGTAGGTCATATTTGATGCCACAAAGCTCAGCGTTTTTCTTCTGAGCATTGGTATAAACCTTTGATGCCTCATTCTCACCTACCTGAATGGCTACAAGACTCGGAGCAACCCCCTTGGCCTTTAACTCCTCAACCTCTTTTTTAACATCCTCTTTGATTTTGTCTGCAATAGGTTTGCCCTTTAATAGTTGTGCTGGCATCTTTCCTCCTCCTTATTTTCTATAACAGTATTTTTACTAAAAAACCGTTACCTGTACTCACCCCCATCCCCAATTCAGCTTACATTTTCAAAAAAACTAAACATTATCATACACAAACCATATAAACAGGTTGTCCTTTATTTTTTTACAATTCATTGTATAATTGGACTAAAAAAAGCAATCTGCTTACGAATATATTCGTAACAGACTATGCAAATTCCTGCCATGATGAGTAAAACTTTCTCCCCTTTTCCCAAAATAAAAAACCCCGGCATTAGTTGATTGTGCCGGGATCTCCAATTTTTTCTCTGGCAATCTTACCCATGATACCATTAATAAAGCGTGCGGCTTCTTCATGACTGAACGTCTTGGCCAGTTCCAGGGCTTCATTGATGGCTACATTGAGTGGTGTACCATTGTAATACAGCATTTCATAAATTCCTAATCTTAATATATTACGATCCACATTAGCCATACGGGTCAGATCCCATTCAATGGCATAGCGTTTAATGTACTCATCTATTTCAAATAAATGTTCAAGTGTTCCCTTGACCAACGAACGAATAAAAACAGCCATATCGTCGGGCACATTATTTTCAGCCAGCAGGTAATCTAAAGCACGATATGGTTCTGCATTGACGAGATCAACCTGAAACAATACTTGTAGTGCAATCTCTCTGGCCCGCCTTCTGCCCAATGGCCTGCCCCCCTTCATATCCTTTGGCTGGGCCTACTCAAGCAATCAATAGAAGTACCGCTCTAATGCTCCCACCAGTCTCCTGGGCCTTCCCCTTCATCAAAACGTTTCCCCAGAAAATAACCGATAACAACACAAAGAATAACCAATAGTGACTTCCAAAAACCAAAAGATATAATAAGCAACCCAATTATCAATCCCAGGGCCAAACCCAATAGCTTTCCCCGGTGGTTATCTAAAAGGTACTGCAAAATCTCAGAAAAGTTTCTACTCATATCAGGTACTTCCTTTCTATTCCACCCGAGGACGTATATCCGCGGCAACACTTTGGATCAGCACCTGCACCTTCGAAACCTGCACCCCAGCCTTTTTCTCCAGGTTCTCCTGAACAATTTCCTGCACATCGCGTGAGATATCTGGTAAATTAGCTTCAGGATTAACATTCATATGCAGAATAACCACGAGGCCATCCTGGTCCATGCGTAGAATCGGCTTGACATCCCGCACATCCCGCACATCCCGGGCTGCCCGTCGTATCAAGCTCTCTAATGCAGTTGTAGTAATTTCCACCCTGCCCAACCCGGACTCTTGAATAACCACATCGCGCTCCCGGGGGGTTCGAAATGCAGCCACTAAAGCCCAAATAGACAAGAGAATTAAAACTACACTTCCAGCTGCAACTCCCCATCTGTTTTCTGGTACAGCCAGAAAATTGTCTATCACAGCAAAAGGCTGAATCCAATTAAGAGCAACCGCAAAAACACAACCAGATATAATAATAATTATCAAAGCTGAAATAACCTGAAAAAAAAGGTTTTGCCGGCGCATAAATTTTAATACTCCTTTCCCTTCCTATTGGATATGCTGCTCTTCCTGCATCTCAGGAAAGGAAACACCTTGTACATGTACATTAACATCAACCACTGTAAGACCTGTCATATTTTCGATGGCATTTTTGACATTCTCCTGCACTCTGAAAGCAACATCTGGTATCTTAACGCCGTATTCCACAATCACAAAAATGTCAACAGCAGTCTCTTTTTCCCCTACCTCTACTCTAACTCCTTTAGATAGGTTCTTTCTGCCGAGCATTTCAGTAAAACCACCAGCAATGCCTCCACTCATACCCGCAAGCCCCTCAACCTCGGTTGCGGCCAAACCTGCAATCACAGCCACCACTTCATTAGCAATCCTGATTGCCCCTAGAGATGTGCGACCTGTCTCCTCAAGGTTAGTTGTTTCCATTCCACCATAACCTCCTTTTCAATTTTGCTAATTATGTCCAATCTACAAATCATTATACCAGTCAAAAAAGGAATTGCAAATGGTGTGATTGCAATTTTACAAATTATTGACTGTCACCAATTAGCCTAAGTTAGGAAAGTGTTTCCAGGGTATCATTGATCTAACAATGAATTGATAAAGGAGGTATCCACTGTGCCACAACGAAATTGCTCATTTTGCATCAGTTGCTGCAAAAAAGGAATGGTAGTTTTGACTCCATCGATCTGAAACTCACTCAGTGCACGCTCCATACGCTGAATTGCCTCTTGGCGATTGCGTCCCCAAGTGATTAGTTTAGCAATCAAGGAATCATAGAAAGGGCTGACCTGGCAGCCAGGGTAAACTCCGCTATCCACTCGCACTCCAATACCACCGGGGGGCAGATAGTTAGTAATTAAGCCTGGGCAGGGAGAAAAGTCCCTTTGGGGATCCTCCGCATTGATCCTGCATTCTATGGAAACACCTTCTAGCTTGATATCATCTTGACAGTAGCCCAGCTTATCCCCTGCGGCAATCCTGATGGTTTCCCCAACAAGGTCGATGCCGGTCACCCACTCGGTCACCGGGTGTTCCACTTGGATGCGGGTATTCATCTCTATAAAATAATAATTCCCCTCCTGGTCCAATATAAACTCTACTGTACCAGCACCCGCATAATTAACTGCCCGGGCGGCACGCACCGCATCATTCCCCATCTTTGCCCTTACCTCCGTTTTAAGCACCGGGCAGGGTGTCTCTTCTACCAGTTTCTGGTGCCTCCTCTGGAGGGTACAGTCCCTTTCACCTAGATGAACCACATTACCGTGCTCATCAG
>JBASML010000224.1:0-17499 GCA_049656845.1 Syntrophaceticus sp. | reverse complement strand
ATAAGCTTACCTTTATGGAAGGAATTTAAATATATTTTTATTTTGTATAAAAGAAATAGCTTACCTAAAAGGAATACAATAGTATCACTATTTTTTCGACATCATTCTGCTATTTCCTGCTAATTATTACCGGTGAAGTTAATCTTTAAACAGATTATAAAAAAATACCACCAACACCATTACAAGTTCATTAGTTTCCTCACCCTCCCCCTCGCCAGCTCATCACAGCGTTCGTTGTAGTGGTTGCCTGCGTGGCCTTCTACTTTGTGCCACTCTACTTTGTGGATCTTTGTTAATTTAATCAGTTCTTCCCATAGGTCTTGGTTTTCCACGGGTTTTTTATCTGCGGTCAACCAGCCATTTCTCTGCCATTTATCGATCCATTTTTTTTGGAAGGCGTTAACAAGGTAGGCACTATCGGAATAGATGTGAACATGGCATGGTTCTTTCAGTTGTTTCAAGCCTTCAATCGGCGCGGTGAGTTCCATGCGGTTGTTGGTTGTATGCTCCTCTCCCCCGCTGATCTCTTTTTTGTGGTTGTTGTAGATAAGTATCACAGCCCAGCCACCTGGTCCTGGGTTGCCTGAACATGCACCATCTGTATATATTGTTACTTCCTTCATCATTAACCTCCCACTCTTCCATCATTGTTCCGTATTGCCCCCAACAAACTGGTAATAACAAACCATTTTACAGTCCCATTTGACAGTCCCAATCGCTATCATTAATCCGCGTTACCATATCTGGACGGTGGTGCCTTACCTGGGAAAATAACTCTGAATTCACACGACTACCACCACCAACCACTAACAATAGCTATCCACTTCTATCCTCATGGTCATGTTTCCTGCCATACCAAAAAACCCCTATCTATGAGAGGTTTTTAAAAATCGCGCAAACAGTAACAGTATCACCAAATGTTTTTAGAAATGCGTATCCAGCGTCATACATCATCCAGGGCAACTGGTTTTGGGAGCCAAATATGGTTTAGGGTCGCGAAACATGGTCTCTGTGTTTTCCAGCCCAGGGACAAACCCAGCCCAAGCATATCTGGCCACCACAAGGTAGAGGGGAATCAAAACATATCTTAGAAGATATTATATAGTGTCAGACGCTCTCGCTCAGGGATGTGCTCTAGAAGCATTATTGCTTCATTAATTTCAACAACAGCATTTGTCGCATCCTCGGCTTCAATAAATGACTGGCCCCGGATCAATCTCATCTCAATGTTATCTAATTCATAGTGATCAGTGAACATCGCCCATTTTTTATGCGCATCGCCCCAGTTCTCATTAACTTGGGCATAAGCATCTCTGCTTTCTTTCCACTTTTCCTGCTCCACTACCTTTTTTACTTCCTCTAGATCTCCTACCAGTTGAGATGCGCTACGATCCAGGTACTTCTGAGAATATATGCCACCGATGCCGATGACGCCGATAACAATAATTATAATGACATATGAACCTATGATACGTTTCATGAGTAATCATCCTTGCCTTTCAAAAAGAAATCGATATTGCCTTTGGTATTATACTGTGCAAAGAAAACTTCCCTCAGGTCGTTGATCTGTTGTGCCTGGGCTTGTTGCTGGAGAGAATCTAAAGTAATCCCCGCAATCTGCAGGTTTTGCAAATTTACCTTGCCATCCATAATCAACGATATAGGAAAATGGGGTTCATCCACAGGGGTTCCTAAATCTTTGGCAGTGGGTGGCTTGGCAGTTGCTTTGGGAATAACGCTGATAGAACCGTTGGTTTCCAGCACTGCATAAGCAATATCAGAGATATCGGGATACTCTTTATTCCTGAGCTGCTCCATGAGATCATTAATATTAATCCGAACACGGCGCATCATATCCCGAATAGGCTTTCCATTGTTTACCAAAATTACTGGAGTCCCACAGATGATCCCCCTGGCCTTTTCACTGTGCAGGATGAGCAGCGAAAGAAATATTTGGACAGCCATTAAAACCAAAATGCCGACAATGCCGTTTGCCAGAGGGATTCCTGTATTACTCATGGGAATAACGGCCAGTTCTGCAATTACAATGGTGATCACCAATTCAAAGGGCTGCAGTTGTCCGATCTGGCGTTTCCCCATCAAACGCATTACAACAACAAGGACTGCATATAGTATCAGTGCTCGCACAGCAACTAAAAGCATTTTTTCACCCCCAGAAACACTCAAGATTTATTTTAACCACCTAATAGGATTAAATGCATAGAAAAAGACTGCCAAAGTGAAAGGCAGTCTTTTGTTGCCATGTTCGGCAGTTTCCCGAAATTATTGGCCTATATCCTTATTTGTGTTGTAAGTGGGATGTCCCCCACCTGTACTACTTGTGAAGGAGCTGGGTCTGGAAATGTTTCTGGCAGCCCCGCCGTCCCCCTCATTTTCACCTCTGCCAATTTCTTTGGACATTTCAAAAGAAGTAGTGGTGCCGTACTGTCCTCCTGGGGAAAACGTCTGCTGCTGGCCCATACCCATTTGTCCTCCACCCATAGGAGGCTGCACACTATAGGAGAACTGTCCTGGAGTAGTATACTGCGCACCTGTTGTTGACGCCAACTGTTGTAGCTGCTGGGAAACCTGGTTAACCAACTGCATGCAACGCTGCATCTGCTGAGCGGCCGAACGCTCACTTTCCGTCATTTGGCTCAGCCTAGAGGCATTGGTCTGCTCATTTTGGCTCAGTTGGTTACAGATTTGGGAGATCTGATTGAGACTTTGTTGAATTCCTTGAATTCCTTGAATTCCTTGAATACTCACTACTGAAAACACCTCCAAAATAGTAATTTATTTATATTATCCCTCCCACTCCTTTCTTTATGCGCTTTAATGAATAACTCTTGATCAATGCTTGACATCCCACCTGCTCCAGGATTAACCTTACAATAAAAGCAGTCGTAGAAAAACCTTGGGAGTGAGAATATTGAAGTTCTACCAGATAAAACTAGCTTTTTCTTCCCTGTCCATCTACAGGAATTTACTGAGAGATAAGGTGATTAAAAAATTTATCGAATTAATCAACTGCCTTTGTACTAAAAAAGATGCGGCAACCTTTCTTAACCTTTACAATGATTTTTTCTTTACCCTGGCCTCCTCTAATAAATCTTTTCCAAGCTATATCATTGACAAAATTATTTTTGATGATAATCCTTTTTCCTGTCGCTGTTCTAAAGGTGAAGAACACAGCTTGCTAGCAAATGCCGCGAAAAGGGACCTCAAGTCTTTACAGCTTATGGCTGATATTTCCCCTGCTGAGATTAAAGCACAGGCCCAAACACTGTATGGTTTGGAAGAAAGCTTGCTGTCAGAGTTGCCAGAATGGGATTCACACACATGCCGCCCTGCTCAGGCGACCTGCCTTTTGGCAACCGGGCTTTCTGAAAGAAATTCATACAACACCCCAGGGACCAACATCCGCGGTGCAGTTGCATCAGAGCGGGAAACTCACAGTGGCCCCACATTTGATACTTCTAGCCCGCAAATAGAGCTCAAGAAAAAATTGTGCCAGAGTAGTAATTGGAGCAACTGCCTCACTGACCTGATTAACTTCTACCGGACAACGGGTGCGGGAATGTTTGCGCGCTACTACGCCTTTATCTGGGAACGAAACGCTAACTCCGGTTTTTTGAAAGGGGTGGCTTATCCTGATCCGGTTAGACTGTCAGATCTTTTTGGCTATGAAAATGAACGGGCAGAGATTCTGGAAAACACATTGCAGTTCTTGAAAGGCTACCCCGCCAATAATATACTGCTCTACGGGGATCGGGGAACAGGAAAGTCATCAACAGTGAAAGCCTTGGCTAACGAGTATCACTCTCATGGACTGCGCATAATTGAGGTGCCTAAATATTATCTGAGTGATTTCCCCGAAATCATTCGAGAACTCCGGGGGCGTAAACAGAAGTTTATCATCTTTGTGGATGACCTTACATTTGAAGACAGCAGCGAAAATTATACAGCCCTAAAAGCCGTCCTGGAGGGAGGGCTGGAAAGCAGGCCACTCAATGTGCTGATCTATGCCACATCAAACCGCCGCCACCTGGTTAAAGAAATGTTCAGTGACCGCTTTGAGCCCCTAGGAGATGATGAAATCCACAAAAATGACGGTGTCCAGGAAAAGCTTTCCCTGGCGGACCGCTTTGGAATCACTGTGATTTTTGCCGCCCCGGACCAGGAGAGATATCTGAAAATTGTCAACGCCCTTGCAGAGCAGCGGTCGATCCAGATGGCAGATAATGACCTGAACAGAGAGGCAATAAAATGGGCTGCCCGTCACAATGGCCTCTCCCCCAGAACAGCGCGACAGTTTATCGACTGGTTGGAGGGCCACCTTGCTTTAGCGAATTCTTCTAATAGCTTTACACACCAGCAGTTGTTGTAAAATGCCGGCTACAGAATACGATTATTTCTCCGGCCAGGCCTAGTACACAGTAAACTCAGATGAAACAATTGGCCTACACACCTGATAGGAGCCTTAATGCTCAGCACCTGAAGGCCTGTGTGCCCTCAGCTAATTGCAGGTTTTACAACAATTCATATAATCTTCGCCTTTTCTTCACAAAATAAACACAATTGATGGTTAGACTATGATCAGACTATGATAAAAGAAAGCAAGTGATAAAATGTTGACCAAAAGCGAAAAAAATTATTTCTTAGATGTTCCATTATTTATAACCGGATTTGCCTGTCTAATTAGTGGAATCTTGCTGCATCTGAGGCCTGATTTTAGTCTCTCCGCTCTAACATATATTAGGCCATTGCATATATGGATCGGATATGTGATGGCAGCTGTTATTGTAGTTCATCTAATATTGCACTCCCAATGGATTGTGTCGCTGACAAAAACGATATGCAGAAACAAAAAGAAAGTCATCATTTTAATAAGTATAATTATAATATCTATAGTCACTTGCTATGCAGCAGCGGTATGGGGGCCACAACCCCAACACCAACGAGGCCACAATAAAGGTATGAACAAAGGCTACATACATAACCAACACCTTAATTCACCCTCATTTTCGGAATGATAAACCTCCCCCAGTTTCAAATAGATCAAGAATGGGGTGACGCAAAAAGTCACCCCATTCCCTTTTCTGAAATTTATCCTTGCAGTTGGGATATCAGGCTGTTTAAATATAAGAGAGGTACCAATATAATAAGTGTCGCCATCCCATTGTGGGCACACCAGCAAACCAGCACCCCTGCATCTTAATTAGAAAGATTGCCAGCTGATCTGGGATGCAGCGGGTTGGAGAACACTAAGAAAGGTGAAAACATTGGCCAGTAAGATATTAATTGTAGATGATGAAGAGCGGATGAGGAGATTAGTGGGGGATTTTCTAAAAAAACAAGGATATGTAGTGATCGAAGCAGCTGACGGGCGTGAGGCTTTGAATCTGTTCGCGGCCGATCAAGGTATCGATCTGATTATACTGGATGTCATGATGCCCGAGTACGATGGATGGGCTGTCTGCCGAGAAATCAGAAAATCATCCCTGGTGCCCATTATCATGTTGACCGCAAGGGGAGAAGAATCTGATGAGCTTTTTGGATTTGACCTTGGTGCAGATGAATATATCGCCAAACCCTTCAGCCTTAAAATACTAGCTGCCAGGGTTGAGGCTCTGTTGAGGCGTACCAAAAACAATATGGATGTTATAAGTATTGATAGCCTGAAAATTGATAAACCAGGGCGTCAAGTCTATCTGGATGGCAAAGAGATCGAATTAAGCCCTAAAGAGTTTGACCTGCTGCTCTACTTAGAAGAAAATGCAGGTATCGCCCTGAGCCGGGAACAGATCTTGAATGCGGTTTGGAATTACGATTATTGTGGTGACGGAAGAACAGTGGATACTCATATCAAAAAAATCAGGTCTAAGCTGGGTGAAAAGAGTGAACTTATACAAACTGTCAGGGGGTTGGGCTATCGATTTGAGGTGAAAAAATGAAACACTCTATACGAACCAAGCTTTTCCTCGGCATTAGCTGCCTAATCATATTTTTTGTCTCTTTGTCTTTCTTCCTTAACTCACAATATCTTGGGAAATACTATCTGTGGCAAAAGAAACAGTCTTTGTTGGAAATCAATAAACAGATCAGCAGCAAATATCAAGGCGACCCTCTGGCATTATCTCTGGAACTGGAAAACCTGGAACGAAATAAGGGGCTGAGCATTTTATTTATCAACCAGGACCTTCAATTGATCTATAGCACCTCTATGAAAACTATTGACCGGCCCTCCATGGTGCGCTCTATACAACCCCAACTAAATACTTTAGCAAAAGGGGACTACTTTACTGGTATTCTCAAGGACCCCAGGCTACAAACGAAGTTTTTAGTCCTCGCTTCCAGACTGAAAAATAACGAAGTTTTGGTGTTAAGCACTCCATTGGTGGCAATAGATGAAAGCACTGCCATCGCCAATAGGTTTTTCCTGTTTACCGGCCTGGTCACTATTATTATCGGTGGGCTTGCGGTATTTCTGTTTGCCAGAAACTTCACAAAACCGATCCTTCAGCTCAATGACATCGCCCAAAGAATGTCTAAATTAGACTTCAGCAAAAAATATCCAGTGCAGTCCGATGATGAAGTAGGGCAGCTAGGCAGAAACATCAATTCTCTTTCTGACCAACTAGATAAGGCAATTTTCAATCTGACAGAAGCAAACAAAAAATTAAGGGCAGATATTGAGCAAGAACGGAGAATCGACAAAATGAGAAAGGAATTCATAAATAACGTATCTCATGAATTGAAAACCCCAATTACTTTGATTCAGGGATATGCAGAAGGATTGAAATTAAACATCAATGAGGATGAGGAAAGCAAGGACTACTATTGTGATGTGATCATGGATGAGACAAGCAAAATGAACAGACTGGTCAAGGACCTGCTGGATTTATCCCAGATAGAATCTGGCTCTTTTAAGCTGCATAAAACAGCTTTCAACATATCATCTCTGATAAAGAGTGTTCTGAATAAATACCGGCCAGTGTTGGTCGAAAAAGGAATCAGGGTGGAGTTAGATATACCGGAAGATCTAACCGTAAATGGAGATGCTGTGCGCATTGAACAGGTGCTGGTAAATTATTTGATTAACGCGATCAACCATGTAGACGCTAAAAAATACATCAGAATACAGGCGGCAATACAAAATGAAAAGGTGAGGGTAACTGTCTACAATTCCGGGGAGAGGATCCCTGAGGAATCCTTGGACAAAATATGGACTAGTTTTTATAAAGTTGATAAAGCCCGAACACGCAGTTATGGCGGAACAGGATTAGGGCTTTCGGTAGTCAAAGCAATTCAGGAACTCCACGGCAACAGCTACGGCGTAGAAAACCTGGAAGATGGTGTCCTTTTCTGGTTTGAAGTTGATAGTCAGGCTCGTTTCTTTGCTCCTGACAAGTAGCTAGCCTATTGAGCATTATTATCCCATCCAGTAAGAAAGCAGCCTTCCTATTACACCCAACTTACATCAAAGGTTCACAAAAAAGACACATATATTTTTTATTATAAGCTTAATCGCTACTACAATAGCTTTTTTCCTCTATCAAAGTGCCAGTATCTGTTGCCTGTTGCCTGTTGCCCAAGCAATGTTCAGCAAAATCATTTTGCAAAATGATCACGAAGATCGTTTTCCAAAAATAGCACCCACTTTCAATCTGGGGATTATAGCATGCCGGCAATTAGGCTCATCAACAAAAATTTGAGAGGTGAAAATAAATGAAACCAAAGAAAATCCTAACTTTTACTGTATTGGGAGCATTTTTGGCAGGCATTGTTTTCGCAGGAGGTATCCTCTTCGCCTCCAGCAATTTATGGATGAACAAGGTTCAGGCAAACAATGTGACAGCCAGTGTGGAAACTGCCAGCAGCGATACGGCATCTCTTCCCGGGGTGAATTCCTCAACTATTGCAGAGATCGTAGAAAAAACAGGGCCTGCAGTGGTCAAGATCGAAACATACGTTTCCACAAAATCACGACAGAACACTTATTTTGATGATCCCTTCTACCGGGAATTTTTTGGGCAGTTTGATTACACACCTGAACAAAAAGTCCAGCAGGGTATCGGTTCGGGTTTTATTATTTCAGCTGATGGTTATATTTTGACAAATGAACATGTGATCAGTAATGCCCAGGAGATCCAGGTAAGTGTTGTGGGCATTAGCAAGCCGCTAACCGCCCGGGTTATCGGGGTAGACGAGGAACTTGACCTGGCTGTCTTAAAAATCGATGCGGGAAAGAAACTGCCGACGATAAAACTTGGAGATTCCAATGATGTTGATGTTGGAAACTGGGTTATTGCCATCGGCAACCCTTACAGCTTAGATCATACGGTAACCGTTGGGGTAATCAGCGCCAAAGGGCGCCCGGTCACTGTCCAGGACCGCAACTACCGGAACCTGCTGCAAACAGATGCATCGATTAATCCCGGCAACAGCGGCGGCCCGCTTTTAAATTTGCAGGGAGAGGTAATCGGGATCAATACTGCGGTAGGTTCTTCTGCCCAGGGAATCGGCTTTGCCATCCCCAGTGATACAGTAAAGAGTGTTTTAGATGAACTGATTAAACAAAAAGACAAGCTATAACTATTATTCATACCTCTTTTCATCTGCTCTGTATTGACTGCCGCATCTATATAACCTAAAATGGGCATAGCATTACTTTAACGATTTTATATTATAACTATAAGTTATACATAGAGGGGTTATAGATGTTAGTAGCAGGAATCGATATCGGTTCTATGTCAACAAAGGCTGTCATTCTCAATGGTCAATGCTTATATAAAACAATTGCTCCCACCGGATGGAGCCCCCGCCAGGCAGCCCATCAAGTTTACAGCAGATTGCTGAACCAGTCAGGATACACTAAAGAGCAAATTGATTATCTGGTAGCAACCGGATACGGCCGCGTATCCATTGATTTTGCAGATCACGTGGTCACAGAAATAACATGCCACGCCCGTGGTGCTGCCTATCTATCACCAGGAACTGATCTGGTAATTGATATAGGTGGGCAGGACAGCAAGGTGATCAGGATTAATAATCAGGGCCAGGTGCTTGATTTCGCCATGAACGACAAGTGTGCCGCCGGAACAGGGCGTTTCCTGCAGGTTATCGCCAACGCCCTTGGAGTTGATGTCAGTGATCTGGCTACTTTGTCAAAAGGGCAGACACCGATCACCTTAAACAGCATGTGCACGGTTTTTGCTGAGTCTGAGGTGATTGGGCTCCTGACGCAAGGCAAAACAAAGGGAGAAATCATCGCCGGTCTCCACCAATCCATCGCTCGCCGCATCGCCAATATGGCCCAGCGCATGGGCGCAGCGAACAAGGTTACATTTACAGGTGGAGTTGCCATAAACGAAGGGGTTCGAGCAAGCCTGGAGGAACAGCTCGGTGTTCATGTGCAGGTTCCAAAAGACTGTCAGTTGGCAGGAGCAATAGGAGCAGCACTGATCGCCAGGGATTACAGTTCACAAGCGTAATATCGTTGAACCGCTGTGATAGGTTTTGTAATGCAGCGGTTCATTGTTATGGTATTATATTAAACAAAAACAGGGAGGAGAAAAGATGGCTGATTATCGTAATATGTGGAATGACCTGGGAATGGACTTAGAAAAACATGACCTGTTATGTGAGGCACTGCCAAATGCATTTCATGAAGTCTACATTTCCCAGCAGGACCGTCCTGAAGGAATGGACTATTATGACTTTGTTGTTGCTGAAATTCACGGTATAAGACCAGCTGAGCTTGTAGAGCACAAGAAAAAAGGCGGCAAAGTTTTCGGCACATTTTGTGTTTATGTTCCAGATGAGATCATCTTTGCGGCCGGTGCTATTGCTACCGGCTTATGTGGGGGCTCACAGTTTTGGGTTCCTGGCGGGGAAAAGGTACTGCCTGCCAATACCTGCCCTTTGATCAAGGCATCAGTTGGTGCACGACTTGATAAGACATGCCCTTTTTTCCGTCTTGCTGATATTTATGTCGGAGAAACCACATGTGACGGCAAAAAGAAAGCATGGGAGATCCTAAGTGAAGATGTTCCTGTCTATGTGATGAACCTTCCCCAGATGAAGAGAGAGAAGGATATTACCGCTTGGGCGGAAGAAATCAAACTGTTCCTTAATAAAGTTGAAGAAGTAACAGGCACTAAGGTTACACCTGAAGCCCTGGCAGATAATATCAAACTAATTAACCGCAAACGCAAGGCTCTAGAGCGGCTTTACAACACCCGTAAAAACTCACCTGTCCCCATCAGCGGCAGAGATGCACTCTTGATTACCCAAATCGCCTTTTACGATGACCCTGAGCGTTTCTCCTCTAAAACCAATGAATTATGCGATGAACTAGATCAGAGAATTTCTGAGGGCAAAGGGGTCTTCCCCGCGGATGCTCCACGCATCATGATCACCGGAACACCAATGGCCATCCCCAACTGGAAACTTCATCATATCGTAGAAACCTGCGGTGCTCCTGTGGTAGTTGAAGAAACCTGTACTGGCGTCCGCTATTTTGAGAATCCAGTGGACGAAACCGGGACAACCCTGGATGAACAGATTCAGGCCATAGCAGAACGCTACATGAAGATCAACTGTGCCTGCTTTACACCGAACGAAGGAAGAATCAATGATATCCTGCGCCTTGTCAAAGAATACAAGGTTGATGGAGTAATCGATTGCAATTTACAGTTCTGCGGACTTTACTCCACAGAAAGCTACCTTGTCAAACAGGCTCTTCAAAAAGCAGGTATCCCTGTCATGCACTTAGAGACTGATTACAGTGAGCAAGACTCAGAACAGATCAGAACCCGGGTACAGGCATTCCTTGAAATGTTGGAGGATTAAACTGAGTGGAAGAAACAGAAGTTTATGATTACTATATAATCTTTCCTAATCATCATGAAGGATTACATCTGCACAAAGAACTTAAGAAGGCAGGAGTAAAGTGCTCTATTTCACCAACACCCCGTGCCGCAAGCAGTTTTTGCGGCATCTCTCTTTTGGTGATAGAGGAAAACCTCAGTGATGCTAAAGATGTTATCAACAGATGTGGTGTAAAAATTGAAGGCATAGCTAAGATTCGCCGCAAACATTAACAGAATACACGAACATGAGAACACAGAGGGACAGTCCCCTAGAACACAGAGGGACAGTCCCCGTGTGTTGCCGAGGAACAGTCCCCGCGGAAGAACACGGGAACACAGAGAAGACAGAGAAGAACACAGAGGGACAGTCCCCTTGTGTTGCTTGTGTTGCTCGCACTAATTTAAAGTTTTTTCACAGCTAATAACAGCAATAAATGAAAAAACCGAGGTTTCCGCAGTGGAATCACAAAGAAAATATAAAAGCTCAAGTTTCTAAGCACTCTAAAACCCAGTGAAACTTGAGCTTTTTTTGGCATTCTTTCCTGGGAAAGAATAGAAAATACTAATCAGCTCGCTCTTAGATCATCTCTAGAAAAGCCTCAATTCTCACCCTTAATGTCTCCAGGTCATGTTGGGAATAATCCGTTTCCAAATGTAAAAACGGCAAGCCAAGTTCATCTTTCACCATTTTTGCTACAAAATAAGACTCGATATTATAAGTATGGCAGGCTTGCCAGGTAAGATCAATCACACCGTCAATCTGGAATTCTTTTACCATTCTTTTGAGTAAGTCCAAGCGGTGGTGATTGGGAGTCATCACAGAGCAAGGAATCTTCATGTATTTCTCAGCCAGCAGGCGCAGTGGGTCAGTTTTATTATTTTCATCAACACGCAGTTCTACAGTCTTGTAACCGCCGCAGTTCTCCATCGCTATCACCAGGCCGCCACACTCCTCAACCAGGGTAATTACTTTTTCACACCCCAGTCCAACAGGGGTCCCAGTGAGTAAAACACGCGGTGTAGACATATTCCCTACTGAGTAACCCCCTGCGGCGTTCTCTGTTATATCGGCCACCAGGCTGTCCACCAGGTTGCCCCCCTCCCGACGATCTGCCTGAAATCCTATCTGATAGGATACTTTTAACATGTCTAACCCTGAGATCAGAGCGGGTTTTGCCTTGTTCAAGTCAAATAAACCCTGTAAAGCCCTGGCCTCTTCGTTATTGTTGTGAATGGCTTCATACAGCGCCTCATCTGTAATTTCAACCTCGAGGGTAATTTCCAGGTACTTTTTTAGCCTCTGAAGTTCCTCATACCAGAGCCCAAGTGAAGCTGCATCATCCGGGACCTGCGGCAGGTGCATCACATATACGGGTTTCATCACATTTTCATGCAGTAGCTCAAACATTTTTTTCTTGCCGTCACAGGTGGTCTCCCCAATTACCAGGTCGGAAAGTAAAAAGAAAGGGCATTGTTCTGTCAGCGCAAAGCCGTACGAAGACTTGATCAATGGACACAGATTGCACGGCAGGTCCCTTTCTGCCGCGGCAATGGGTGCTTCTTGAGTCCCACACAAACTAACCGGTATTGCCCCTGCAGCCAGGACAAGTTCCCGAGGACAGTAGGTACAAAAAATACCGACTACTCTGGTGCCTTTCTCCTGGGCACACCTCATGGCTACCATGTTTTCTTCTCTTAAGCTATCAAAGTTCTCCAACAGAGCTGGTTTCAAAACTTGCTCACTCCTTTTCTCCCCATCGTTAATATTAAAATTTAGATCAATGCAACCTATGTATGTCCTGCTTTAGTATTTTCAACAGATTCTCTACCCTGAAAATAGAGGTCAGAAGTCATCTTTTTGCAGGTTCCTTAACATTATTCATCTTCAGCTCCTGTTTTTATCCTCTGCTTGTGTCGCTCAGGGGTGTCTACCTAAGCTTGGACACATCTAATAAGCATAAGGTAGAACACCAGGCAGTATGGGCATCACCTGGCACTCTACCTTTTGCTGGGGGCTCTCTATTTTTTGGTGACACCAGCCATAGGAGCACAGAGGGACAGTCCCCTTGTGTTCTTGTGTTCCCTGTTCTTGTGTTCCCCAAAGGTTCGAAATGTTCCATATATAAAATAATTATACATATAGCCATATAATCCTGTTATGTCTAACATAACAGTTTGTTATGGTGATGGTATCACAACATCATCAGTTCGAGTACTAATAAGGGAGCACAGAGGGGAGCACAGAGGGGAGCACAGAGGGGAGCACAGAGGGACAGTCCCCTTGTGTTCCCCTTGTGTTCCCCCGAATTCTTTAGGCGAGAATATTGTGGATTTATGCTCAACTCCAAATACAATTACCACAAACACGTTGGGTCAAAATCCGCACAATCCCCCTGTGGCCATCCCTTAATATAGCATGGTATCCCGAAGTTTGGCGAATCTGGGTGGCGGCATATCCCCTCAATAGCATTAATGCAACATGAAACTTCTCTATCATAGTAAGCACATTTCCCAATACAGAGTTCGCAGCCACAATTGATGCAACACTTGCCATGGCATTCCTCTGCTGTATGCTCAACTCCTGGGCAATCAAAACGGACACGCAAAAGATCACCCCCAATAGATGTATTGCCTTATATAATTTCCACAATTATTAGTGATTACCCTTCCAATTAGGTAACCAACTTTATCTAAAACTAAATTTTCATTGGCAGCCGCGCAGAGGGGGAGCACAGGGAGCACACAGAGGGACAGTCCCCTTGTGTTCTGCTTGTGTTCTTGTTTGTTCTTGTGTTTGTGTTTACTCGGCAACCCCGGGGAGCAATCTGCTTCTTAAGGGGGGGCAATAAAGGAAGGAAAAAGGAGATTCATTATAGAAATAACTAAGGAATGTGGTGGATAATAGAAAGACGGTGATAATTATGGAAACTTTTGATTCAACCAAGAGAAGTCTATTTGAAATACTGAAAGATGTGCACAGCGGGAAAATACAATTGCCCGACTTTCAGAGAGGATGGATCTGGGATGACAACCGTATTAAAGGGATTCTTGCCAGTGTTGCAAAATCTTTTCCCATCGGAGCAATTATGCTTCTGGAAACTGGAAACGAAAACGTAAGATTTAAAACAAAACCTGTGGAAGGCGTAAAACTTGACAATGAAATAAAGCCCGATTTACTGATTCTTGACGGCCAACAGCGCATCACTTCTCTTTACCAGACAATTGTAACCAATGAGATTGTTACAACTAGAAATGAGAAAAATTATGAAATCAAGCGCTGGTATTATATTGATATGGTAAAAGCCATGGATGAGAATTATGATCTTGAAGAGGCGATAATATCAATTAATGAAAAGAAACAAATTACCGAGGATTTCGGGCGACACATTGTACTTGATTTATCGAAGAAAGAATTCGAATTTGAGAACCTGATGTATCCCGTTTGCATGATAGATGATTACAGCACTTGGAGACGGGAGTTTAACGAGTATTGGCATTATGACCGAGAAAAATCGATGTTTTGGGATGAGTTTGAAGACAGGATTATCAATAGTTTCAATAAATATATGCTGCCAGTAATTATCATGAAGAAAGAAAATCCCAAGGAGGCAGTTTGCCAGGTTTTTGAGAAGGTTAACACGGGCGGTGTATCTTTAAACGTATTTGAATTATTAACGGCAACTTTTGCAGCGGATGAATTTGACTTAAAAACGGATTGGCAGAAAATAAAAGAAGAGTTTAAGAATTACAAATTACTTTCAAGTGTTAGTAATACAGATGTTATACAAGCCATTACTCTGCTGGCTACCTACAACAATAAGTTAAATCGAGCAAAACAAAGTATTTCGGATGAGGAATTGCCGGCTGTTAGCTGCAAACGGAAGGATATGCTTAATCTATCGCTTGAGGATTATCAAAAATATAGAGATCCGATTGTGCAGGGTTTTATTAAAGTTTCTAAAATACTTTTTGAAAACCATATCTATACTGCCCGTGATCTACCGTACAATACTCAGTTGATACCAATGTCGGCGATTTTAGCTGTTTTAGGTGACAAGATTGATAATATAGGCTACAAGAAGAAGTTAATGCGGTGGTTCTGGTGTGGCGTTTTTGGTGAACTTTACGGCTCAGCTAATGAAACCCGCTATGCCCTCGATTTACCTCAGGTAGTTAATTGGATTGAAAACAATGGTCCTATACCTAAGACTATTTATGATGCTAATTTTTCTCCATCTAGACTGCATACCTTAAGAACCAGGAACAGCGCTGCTTATAAAGGGGTTTATGCTTTGCTTATGGATGATGAGACTAAGGATTGGCTTTCGGCTACAAAGATTGATTTCAGTACCTATTTTTCCGAGTCAATTGATATCCATCATATTTTCCCTGTAGCCTGGTGTGAAAAAAATGGCATTAGCAAGGACGATTATAACTGTATAATCAATAAAACCCCTTTATCAGCCCGCACTAACCGCATAGTAGGTGGTGATGCTCCGAGCAAATATTTGGTAAGACTACAAAAACATGCTGGAGTAAGCAAGGAGGAGTTTCAAGACATCTTAAAATCTCATGTTCTTTCTCCGAAATTTCTGTATGCTGATGATTTTGAGAACTTTTTCAACGACCGAAAGGAGAGAATACTGCAGAGGATTGAAAAGGCTATGAATAAGCCTATCCTAAGGGAAGCTGTCCAAGCTGAAGAAGGAGTTTACATAGATGAGGATGTTGAAGAGGAATCTTATGTCTTTAATATAACCAGCCCAATATAAAACACTTCTTCCCCAGCTGACCTGATTTGTCAGCATGGAATCTGTCAAAAAATATACCTGGTACTGGGGTGCACACCCAATAATGATGCACTCCAGGCCGCGCCCTATTATTTCTAAATGAAAAACATCGAAAGGAGATAGTTAATGGTTGTACTACCTCATAACGAAGAAGTAGATGTTAGGACTTTTGAACGCATATTAGATTTAAACAATATGACAACTAGTTATAAATTATACTGGTTTCTAGGAATTTTCAAAGAAATAATAAATGGCAACCAAGAACTTGATTTTAGACGGATCGTATCTAGGATGGTTGCCTGTTCGTGGTATTCATTAGTCGAATATCATTTAAACTTTGGCGCAGTTGATAAGTTAAACGAATTAGTTTTATATATTTATAATGAATATGACATTGAAACAGATATAAATGAAAATACATTGTTAGATTTTTTAGAGCATGTTAATGATGATAAAATGGAAAGAAAGTACAAGGATTTTTACAAATATGTTCCATTTCGTTTACTTCAACCCTTCTTTTCAGATAAATTAGTTGGGATGAAAGATTATTTAAAGAATAAGGTAACAGAAGATCTTTCAAATCAGGATCCAGATGTTTTATATCGAATAGATTCCAAGGCAGAAAAAATATATATAAATCAAAAATGGTTTAACTATATTTATCAAAATCAAAATATTATAAATGGGTGGTTGAATTATAAGCTTATTTATTATCTCCAAAAGAAAAATCCAAATGTTCCTGCAATTCCTTTTAAATTAAGCGCACCAGGACAAAGGGATTTGACCAATGCCAAGCAATTTTGGGAGAACATAGTAAAAATTGCCAATATAAGAGATATCTATATTAATAAAAGTTTTACTGAAGAAAACTTTTACCAATATGGTGAGCTTAGTATAGATCATTTTATTCCTTGGAGTTTTGTACGTCATGATGAATTATGGAACCTTGTTCCAACGTTTAAGAATGTAAATAGTTCTAAAAGTAACCGGCTGCCAATATTAAATAGATATCTTAATTTGTTTTGTGATGTACAATATGAAGCTTTTAATACGGCAAGAGTCCAAAAAACAAACAGAAAGTTTTTGGAAGATTATTTAACAATAAACAAAAAATTAAACTTCAAGGACATTAATAAGCCTGAGTATAAAATTCCCAAGCCTGTTTTTGTTGATTCCTTAAAGAGTACAATCAATCCTCTGTTTCAGATTGCGTACAATCAAGGTTATGAAGTATGGAGTTATAAATTAGTCTAGCAAAAGAGAATAGTAAATACTTGGCTCGGTCACAAGTGTCCTGAATTCACATTCAGAAAATACCATCACTATTTACCACCAAATTTGAATCCACAAGAAGCAGAACGCATCAACAATCTTATTTTTAAAGAAAAAAAGACTGGTTATTAACCAGTCAACCAAAATCAAAGGTTTTGTGAACTAAATGTGAGCCATTTCCATATATTATCTGAACAGAACACAGAGGGACTGTCCCCTTGTGTTTTCTGTGTTCCCCATTGTGTTCCCAGAGAAATTTATAGTTGAATAGACGCACATGGAAGGAGGTAAATTGTTTTGGCCTTGTATGATAAACCTGTCAAACTCCTTTTTCGGGACATGATAGAGGATTTAGATATCCAAAAGGATGAAGTTATTGAAAGAGATAGAATAAATTCTTGGTTCAAAACAAACTATCCGCTTGTAAAGTCTGGTACAATATCTGCTCACATGATTAAACTGTCGATTAATGCCCCTAGTCGGATACATTATAATGTTGATCCTAACGGCAATGTCGATCTTCTATTTCAAATTGACAGTAAAAGGTTTATGCTTTATGA
>JBASML010000223.1:0-4120 GCA_049656845.1 Syntrophaceticus sp. | reverse complement strand
GCAATAGCCACCGGACACCCCTTAACCTCATAACGCACTTGTACCAGGCGGTTATCACGTATTTTGACATAAAAGCGAAAAACATCCCCACAGCCCTCTGCAAGAGTAGCAACCCCATCCGCATCAGGAATACTCCCTGCACAGCGCGGGTTTTGGAAATGCTCTAACACCTTGGGGCCATACATTATATAAATCCCTTCCTTTTTGTTGATCTATAACCCCTACTACTATTTTGGGCTTATGCCCGGATTATTGCAAGCTTTTTTTACCCTTCCCTCTGCCTGCTGCTAAAGGCTCTGTCGATCTCCCGCTGAGCATCCCGCTTGGCGATATCCCGGCGCTTGTCATAAAGTTTCTTACCCCTGGCAAGAGCCAGTTCCACCTTTACCTTGCCCCTCTTGAAGTAAAGCCGCAGCGGGATCAAGGTATAGCCCTTCTGGGTGGTCATCCCTTGCAGCCTTTTGATCTCCCGCTTGTGGAGGAGCAGTCTGCGCGGGCGTTTGGGGTCATGGTTGTAGTGGCTCCCTTTGTCATAGGGGGAGATGTGCATGTTCTGTAAAATCGCCTCTCCATTTAGAATCTCAGCATAGCTATCCCGCAAACTGACCTTGCCGGCACGGATAGACTTTACCTCGGTCCCCACCAATGCTATACCTGCCTCATATACTTCATCTATAAAATAGTCATGACGCGCTTTTCTATTTTCAGCAGCCACCTTAATCGATTCTTTCATCTTTTATCACCCCCAAAAATGGTTGTCGGAAACAAGAAACCGGTAATTTTCAAAATCTTTTGCAAAACTTGCATGCACTGGGGACAGCCCCTTTTGTACGCTGCCGGCTTAGGCCGGCGCTTTCGAACTGTCCCCGGTGCATCTCCTGCCAACGAATGTGTGTTTGTTGCGGGTGTCAACTTCTTCTAACAACCAACTGCTAACTACCACCTTTATTTCACTAATTCAAAATCGATCTCACGGTCGTCGATACTGGCCCGTACCAACTGAACCTTCACCTGATCACCTATCCGGTAAACCTTACCGGTCTGCTCACCTGTAAGGGTATAATTTTTTTCATCAAACAGATAGTAATCGTCAGTCATAGTAGAAACATGTATTAAACCCTCGATACCATTAGGCAAAGCTGCAAACATGCCAAAGTTAGTAATACTCACTACAATGGCCTCAAAGACCTCCCCCACAAAGCCTCTCATATACTCAACCTGTTTTAATTCCACGGTCTCCCGTTCAGCCTCTTCAGCGATCAATTCTCGCTCTGAGGTCTGCTCAGCATAAAGGGGCATCAGCTTTTCCAGCTTTTTTCGCCGTTTTGGTTGCATCCGGCCATGTGCCATCACATCCCAGAGCACGCGGTGTGTGATCAGATCCGAATAACGGCGGATCGGTGCAGTAAAGTGAGTATAGTACTGCACAGCTAACCCAAAATGCCCCAATGGTTTAGGGTCATAACGGGCATGCTGGAGAGAGCGCAGCATCACAGTATGAACCACCAACTGCTCCGGACGCCCCTCTACCTTATGCAGGATCTCCTGGAAAAAACGCGGGTGTACACCCTTCCCCGCTGGGATATGAAAGCCGAAACCATGCAGAAATTCATTAAGTGCTTCCAGTTTCTCAGGTTTTGGCTCCTCATGAACCCTATAAAGAAAAGGTGCTTCCATCATGGAAAGGTGACGAGCCACAGTTTCATTAGTGATCAGCATAAACTCTTCAATGATCTGATCAGCAATAGAATGTTCCAAGAGCAGGACATCAACAGGATGCCCCTCGTGATCCAATGTCACCTTGCTTTCAGGAAAATCGAAATCCAAGGCACCCCTTGTTTTACGTCTCCTGCGCAGAATCAAGCTAAGGTCTCGCATCTTCTGCAGGGTTATTATAAAATCAGCATAACGCTGGCAAAGTTCTGGGTCGTTCTCTTCTAGAATACGACGTACACTTGTATAGGACATCCTCTCATCAACTCGGATTACAGAGGGGCCGATCTCATAGCGGATCACATTCCCTTCATTATTGATCTCCATAAAAACGGTGATAGCCAGCCTATCCTCCCCTGCACTAAGGCTGCAAATACCATTAGAAAGCGCAGGCGGAAGCATAGGGATAACCCGATCAACCAGGTAAACACTTGTGCCTCTCTTGAAGGCCTCTTTGTCCAATTCACTGTTCTCTTTAACATAAAAGGAAACATCCGCGATATGCACTCCCAAACGATAATTACCATCCTCGAGAATTTCCAGGGAAACAGCATCATCCAGATCCTTAGCATCCTCACTGTCAATGGTGATCATCGGTAGATCTCTGAGATCCCAGCGCCCTTCCTTGTCTTCTGGAGGTACTGTGAGTGAAATCCCCGCGGCCTCCTTTAGTACACGACGAGGAAATTCCTCTGGAAGACCAAACTTCTTGACAATGGAAAGGATATCTACTCCGGGGTCACCGGCCGCTCCAAAGCGCTCAATTACCTTTCCTTCCGGATTCCTTCTTTCCCCGGGCCAGGATGTAATCTCAACCACCACTTTATCCCCGCTGTGAGCACCCTTAGCACGAGCACGGGGTACAAAAATATCCATCCCTAGCCTCTTTTCATCGGGTATAACAAAACCAAACTGGCGATTGACCTCATCAAATACCCCTACCACTGTTTTGTTTGCCCGTTCCAAAACCCTAATTACTTCCCCTTCCATACGTTTTCCCTGCAGGCTTGTCCCTAATGGCCTAACCACTACCCGGTCATTGTGCATTGCCCCACCAAGATTTTCCCTAGAAATAAAAAGATCTTCCTGATCTGTATCAGGGATCAGAAATGCATAACCTTTAGGGTGACCCTGGATAGTTCCCACAAAAAGATTCATTTTCTCTGGTATGCCATACCTATTTTTGCGCGTTCTGATGATCTGCCCCCTGGCCTCCATCTTCTGGAGCAGCGGCTCTAATACACTCTGGCTACACTTTATCTGTCCTACCAGTTCCGCTATACTCAAGGGCCTATTGGCAGAATTCAAACAGGATAAAATTTGATTCTCTAGAACGGAGTTTTCAGCAACTGCTGCCTTTTTACACTCCTTTTGTTTCTTATCCATTTTATTACCTCGCTCCTTTATATAGTCAATTCTAATATGCCCTGATACCAAAAACAACCACACTTTTTTGAAAAGACTCCTGGAACAACTAATGCGCCAGTCCTATAGCACATGTTATTTGTTTGAAGTATATGGTACCCAAAAGCTTGGGGGAAAAAATAATGGTATAAATGCAAATAAAAAACCCTTGTCCATCAAGGGACCAGGGTTTTTGTGTTTGGCGTTTTTGCGTATTTATTCGATCATCGCAATAAGCAGAGTAATTATGAAAAACGCTGCAGCAAGACCGGTAGCGATCTTGCTGAGAAACTCATCAAGCCCTTTCTTTTTACCCAGCAAAGACTGGGCACCACCAGCGATAGCCCCGGAAATACCAGAGGCTCTTCCTGACTGCATTAGAATCGATATAATGAGTCCCAGGCACACCAATACCTCAAGAACAATCAAAATCGTCTTTAACAACCGCTGTCTCCCCTTTTATTGAATCTTCCGTTTAACTACAAAGATACACCTATCTAAAGATAGTTCTATTGTAGCATTATCAGGAACAAGTTTAAAGGGGTGCCTGGAAGAAATAGATGTATGATGTCGAAGGTTGGAAAAAAGATGGGCTCCTACACCTGAGCACGTCTGGCCTAAGTTAGCCCCATTAACACGTGAAAAGCGTGACAACAGGGCTATTCCCTGTGTCACGCTTCTTGCAACAACTAACAAGCTACCAATAACGGCCAAAAACCGCTGCTTCAGCTAGGTCCTCTTCAATGCGCATCAGCTGGTTGTACTTAGCTACACGATCGGTTCTAGAAGGTGCCCCGGTTTTAATCTGTCCTGCATTGAGGGCTACAGCCAGATCGGCGATGGTGGTATCCTCAGTTTCACCTGACCTATGAGAGATAACTGCGGTATAGCCAGCCTTGATAGCCATTTCCACAGTCTCCAGGGTTTCTGTCAGTGTCCCGATCTGGTTGACCTTGACCAGGATGGAGTTAGCAACACCCTCCCGGATCCCTCGCTCTAAACG
>JBASML010000222.1:0-5467 GCA_049656845.1 Syntrophaceticus sp. | reverse complement strand
GATGCAGGGGAAATCTGGCTGCGGGGAGCAAAAATGAACGCCATTGGCTCCCCGCGTCAGGCCCTTAATTTAGGAATCGGTATGGTACACCAGCATTTTCGGCTGGTGGAATCATTTTCAGTTACAGAAAACGTTGTTCTGGGCACCATTTCTGGTGTGCTCTCTCTGCAGATAAAAAGCTATGCTGACCATATATCTCAGATTGCTCACCAGTTTGGCTTAAATGTTGACCCTTATGCAAAGATATGGCAGTTGTCCATCGGTGAGAAACAGAGGGTAGAAATACTAAAACTACTTTATCGGGGCACTGATGTGCTGATCCTGGATGAGCCAACCGCGGTTCTGACACCTCAAGAAACCAGGGAACTTTTCCGGACACTGCGCCAGATGGCGGCCAGTGGCAAGTCGATCATTTTGATAACCCATAAGCTGCAGGAGGTTATGGAGGTTGCGGACCGGATCACAGTACTGAGAAAGGGTAGAAATGCCGGAACAGTTGCTGTCAAAGACACCAGTGAAAAGGAATTGACCAGGATGATGGTGGAAAGGGATGTCTTGTTTACAACTGCAGGCGGAGCAAAGGCAAGTGAAGAGCCGGTTTTAATTGTTCAGGATTTAAATGTTCCTGGGGACTACGGCCGGCTTGCTGTAAAAAAGGTTTCTCTAGAGGTGCGAGCTGGGGAGATTCTGGGTATTGCGGGTGTTGCTGGCAATGGTCAGCGTGAGCTTTCAGAAGCCCTTACTGGGCTGCGGCCGGTTAGTGGGGGGCGAATCCTGGTGGATGGTGTGGAACTTACCCATAAGTCACCCCGGGATTTTATTGAAGCCCGGGTAAGTAGCATTCCGGAGGACCGGTTAGGGACAGGCCTTGTGCCGGGCCTTAATGTTTATGATAATGCAATATTAAAAGACTATTGGAAGCCTCCTATTGGTAAGGGATTTCTGCTCAATCACCGCGCTATTCAAGAAAAAGCTGAGATCATGGTTGATCAGTTTCATATTCAAGTATCTGATTTGCAGTACCCGGTGCGGATGCTTTCTGGGGGAAACCTCCAGCGTCTCTTGCTTGCCCGGGAGATCATGTCCCACCCTCGCTTAGTTATTGCTTCTTACCCGGTACGAGGACTCGATATCATGGCTACTGAAGCTGTGTACCGAATGCTTCTTGACCTCTGCAATGAAGGGACAGCGGTTCTGCTTATATCAGAAGATATGGATGAGCTGATAACTCTTGCGGATCGCATTGCTGTGATTTATAACGGAGAAATTGTCGGTGTGGTTTCTATAGAAGATGCTAATATCGAAGACCTGGGAGCGATGATGGTTGGAGGTCAAAGGGAGGCAGTCAGAGAATGATCCGGGAGCGGCTTGGTATTAAAATAGAAAAACAGCTGCACACCAGCCCTTTGGTTTCTTTTAGTATACCTTTTTTGGCAATCATTTTGGCCCTGCTCGTAGAGGGCGTTTTTCTCTTTTTGTCCGGGTATAATCCTCTTCAGGTTTATGGGGTGCTTTTTAAAGGGGCTTTCGGAACATGGTATTGCCTCTCCGAATCCATTGTAACAGCAATACCTCTTATCCTTACCGGGCTCGGTGTATCCATAGCCTTTCGCATGGTTTTATGGAATATCGGGGGTGAGGGGCAGCTGTATATGGGTGCCTTTGCTGCCAGCTGGGTAGCTCTCTCTTTTCCTGATGCCCCGGCTTTTATACTGCAGCCCGCCATGTTTTTGGCAGGTTTTATCGGGGGTGCTCTCTGGGGTTTACTTCCAGCACTACCCAGAGCATTGAAAGGGGTAAATGAAACCCTGACAACACTAATGCTCAACTATGTGGCTATCTTCTGGGTGGGTTACCTGGTTTATGGGCCCTGGCGGGATCCGCAAAGTTTCAATTTCCCCATTACTACAGAGTTTTCAAAAAGTGCTGTACTGCCCCACCTGGGAAACACCAGGATTCATGCTGGGATCTTGATTGCTTTGGTGCTGGTGGTAGTCGTTTATTTTGTGATGCGACATACGGCTTGGGGATATGAGATCCGGGTTGCGGGCGAAAGCAGGCAGGCAGCAAATTACGCAGGAATCAATGTTGTGCGGAACATTCTTTTGGTGATGTTGATCAGTGGCGGTTTGTGTGGCCTGGCCGGTTACTGTGAGGTTGCGGGTATTTTCCGCAGGCTCCAGCATACCATCTCACCGGGTTATGGTTATACAGCTATTATTGTGGCCTGGCTGGCCAAGCTTAATCCATGGGCTATTGTTGCTGTTGCTTTTCTTTTCGGTGGTTTGATTGCCGGGGGATATACCATGCAGGCAGCTGGGCTCCCATCCACAACAGTAACTATGCTGCAGGGTGTAATTCTTTTCTTTGTGCTGGGAGGAGAGATTTTTACCCGTTACCGGATTCGCCTTTACAAAAAAGGTGGTGTAAACCTATGAGTTTCTCCCTGATCACTGTGGTTTTAGCAGCTGCAATTACTGCCGGGACACCGATACTCTATGCCTCTTTAGGGGAGCTCATTTCAGAGAGGGCGGGGGTTTTAAACCTGGGTGTAGAAGGGATGATGCTGGTAGGTGCTGTAACAGGTTTTATTATTACTGTACAGACTGGCAGCCACTGGCTCGGTTTTTGTATGGCCATATTTTCTGGTGGACTTGTAGCCATGATCCATGCTTTTTTGACTGTAACCCTGAGGGCAAACCAGGTAGTCAGTGGGCTGGCTCTTACCATGTTTGGGACGGGTTTAAGCGGTTACCTGGGACAGGAGATAGTGGGAATCCCACTACAGTCACCTTTTAGGGCTTTTGAACTGCCGGGGCTGGGCGGTATCCCTGTTTTGGGGCCTATCTTTTTTCAGCAGGATGCTCTTGTTTATCTTACTTATATCCTGATTCCTATCTGCTGGTATTTCCTTTTTCGCACACCCGCAGGACTTAACCTGCGTGCTGTTGGAGAACACCCAGGTGCGGCTGATGCCGCGGGGATAAATGTGGCTCTATACCGCTATCTTGCTGTAGTTGCTGGTGGTATGCTGGCAGGTGCAGGAGGTGCTTATCTATCATTGGCTTATTCTCCTTCATGGATGCAGAATATGTCAGCTGGTAGGGGTTGGATAGCAGTGGCCCTGGTGATCTTCGCCATGTGGAATCCCATGAGGGCTATGTTGGGAGCCTATCTTTTTGGTGGGATTGAGGCCCTGGGTTTTCGACTGCAGGCTGTGGGAATTACCATATCACCCTTCTTTTTAAGGATGCTGCCCTATCTTTTTACTGTTATAGTGCTGGTGCTGGTAACATCCGGGAGAAATGCGGCACCTGCTGCCCTGGGGGTATCCTATGAAAGGGAGGAAAGGTGAGAGTAGAAAAAGGCACGCCGAGAACTGTCCTCAGCGTTCTGCGTCTTGACAACGACTTTATTTACAACTATATTTAATACAGTAAAATCGAGCACAAAGCGATGATCAGGAAGAGTATGCTGTTACAGGTTTGGACAGCGAGCCAGGGATGGTGAGAGCCTAGCAGCCGGGACAGCAGAAAATCACCTGGGAGTGCCTGCTGAAAATATTGTTGAGTAGGCCAGGCCGTTCGAGGAGCGTTACTCCTAATCATAGAGCCTTTTTGAAGAAGGAAGAAGGGTGGTACCGCGGGAACCTCTCGCCCCTAAGGTGAGGGGTTTTTTATTTTCACAAAAAATCTTTTACATAAATGAGGTGAGCAGTTTTGGAGTATAAAAAGACATTAAACCTACCCCATACCGATTTTCCTATGCGTGCCAATCTTCCCAAAAGGGAACCTGAGCTGTTGGACTTCTGGGAGGAGATTGGCCTTTATGACCAGATCTGTGAGAAATCCCGGGGAAAGCCTAAGTTTATCCTGCATGATGGACCCCCATATGCCAACGGCAATCTCCATCTGGGACATGTTCTGAACAAGGTTTTAAAAGATATTATTATAAGATATCATGTCATGGCCGGATATGATGCACCTTATGTGCCGGGCTGGGATACCCATGGCCTTCCCATTGAGCAGCAGGTAATCAAAACCATGAAAGTGGATCGCCATCAAATGGATGCTGTGAAGTTTCGCCGCTTATGCAGGGACTATGCCCTGAAGTATGTGGATATACAGAGAGAAGAGTTCCAGCGCTTAGGTGTGATAGGGGACTGGCAAGATCCTTATCTTACCCTGAAACCTGCCTATGAGTCTGTACAGATCGGCGTTTTTGGCAAAATGGCTGAGAAAGGCTTTATTTACAAGGGCCTCAAGCCTGTATACTGGTGTATAGATTGTGAGACGGCATTAGCTGAGGCAGAGGTGGAGTACCAGGAGGATGAAAGCGATTCCATCTATGTGCTTTTTCCGGTCAGGGACAGCAAGGGGTTTTTTGATGTCGATGAGCAGACATATGTCCTCATCTGGACCACCACACCCTGGACGCTACCTGGGAACATGGCCATCTCTATGCACCCGGATTACCAGTATGTTCTTACAGAAATAGATGGCAAAAAAATGATTATAGCTAAAGAGTTTCTTTCTAAAGTTGCAGAAATCAAAGGGGAGACAAGCCCCCGTATTCTAGGATCCTGGCAGGGAAGCCAGCTGGAAGGGATCCGCTGCTCCCATCCTTTCTATGACAGGGAATCTCTGGTTATCTTAGGGAGACATGTTACACTAGAACAGGGTACAGGCGCTGTTCATACCGCACCGGCCCACGGCACCGAGGACTTCGAGGTCTGCCAAAAGTACGGGATTCCTGTTCTTTCACTGGTTGATGGGAAGGGGAGGTTTCTTCCTGAAG
Source organism: Syntrophaceticus sp. (assembly GCA_049656845.1). Lineage (GTDB taxonomy): Bacteria > Bacillota > DSM-12270 > Thermacetogeniales > Thermacetogeniaceae > Syntrophaceticus. The sequence continues at coordinate 670 of JBASML010000222.1, read as the reverse complement.
CGGGGCTTTTTGCCGGGATGATGATCTGGGAAAGCAATGAACATGTTATCAAAGAATTGGAGAGACGTGGTTTGCTCTACCACCAGGAGAAGCTGCTGCACCAGTACCCGCACTGTTGGCGCTGTAAAGACCCCCTTATGTTTAGGGCTACTGAGCAGTGGTTTGCGTCTATTGACGGCTTTCGGAAGGAGGCTCTTCGTGCTATCGATGAAGTGCAGTGGATTCCCTCCTGGGGCAGAGATCGCATCTATAACATGATCGCAGAGCGCGGTGACTGGTGTATTTCTCGCCAGCGGGTTTGGGGAGTGCCTATTCCTATTTTTTATTGTGAAGATTGTAATGCTACAATCATCAATGAGCAGACCATCTCCCATTTACAGAAGCTTTTTGCTGAGCACGGCTCTGATGTCTGGTTTGAACATTCTGCAGCAGAACTGCTGCCTGCTGGTTTTCGGTGCCCATCCTGTGGTGGAGAAGAATTCAGCAAAGAAAGTGACACTATGGATGTCTGGTTCGACTCTGGATCCAGCCATATGGCGGTGCTGGAACAGCGCCCCGAACTCCGGTGGCCTGCAGATCTCTATCTGGAAGGCAGTGACCAGCACAGGGGATGGTTCAATTCTTCTTTGTGCACATCTGTTGCTATTCGGGGTAAAGCTCCCTATAGGGC
>JBASML010000221.1:0-2664 GCA_049656845.1 Syntrophaceticus sp. | reverse complement strand
AATGAGACAGGCCATCGATGCCACTCTGCAGGGCATTACTCTTCAGGAAGCCGGAGAGCAGCATCCTGAGCTGAAAAGTGCGATCGAGGCCTGGGGCCTTTTAGAAGATGAGAAACAAGCCATTTTCGATATCAAAAAATAAATTTAAGGAGGTCCTGAACGATGGCAAAGCAATACAGCCGTCAAGAAGTACTAGAGCGTCTACAAAAAATTAATAACGAGGGAAAACCGGTGATTATTGCCGGTGCCGGGACAGGTATTTCCGGAAAATTTGCCGAACGTGGTGGTGCTGACCTAATCGGGGTGTACAACTCCGGCCTTTACCGGATGGATGGAAATGGTTCACTGGCCGGATTAATGCCCTACGGAGATGCCAATCAGATCGTCATCGACCTGGCTAATCGCGTCATGCCTGTAGTAAATGAGGTGCCTATGATCGCCGGGATCTGCGGAACCGATCCCACCAGAGAGATGAGGCCCTACCTGAAACACCTTCTCGATCTTGGCTTTTCAGCGGTGATGAACTTCCCCACTGTGGGTTTAATTGACGGCAGATTTCGCAAAGAACTAGAAGATACCGGCATGGGTTACAGCAAGGAAATTGAAACCCTCAAGTTGGCCTCTGAACTGGGATTCTTTACCTTAGGATATGCCTTCAATGTAGAAGAAGCAGCCCTGGTCGGAGAGGCAAAACTAGATGTTTTGATCTGCCACATGGGTCTCACCAGAGGAGGCACCATCGGTTCTAAATATGCTGAAGGGATGAGCCTAGAAGATGCAGCAGCTTTAGTTCGGGATATGACCAAGGCCGCCCGCGATAAAAACCCAGATGTGATTATTTTTGCACACGGCGGCCCTATAGCCATGCCTGAAGATACGGCTTACATTTATAAAAATACAGAAGCAGTCGGTTTCCTGGGAGCATCCAGCATCGAGCGGATCCCAGTAGAGAAACCGCTGGCAGATGCAGTTAAACAGTTTAAGGACGTTCCACTTAAATAATCTGAGATCCTGTTTCAAAAAAATACTTATGTAAAAATAAAAATACTTATGTAGGGAGATCTAAGAATGAGGAGAGACCTAGCAATAGACACAGCTTTAGCACCATCGGATATACATTCCTCTTTGCTCAGTAAAATATGCATAGTTGTGGATGTACTCAGAGCCAGTTCCACCATTGTAACACTGCTCGCCAAAGGATGCCGAAAGGTTTACACTGTAGAAACAATCTGCGATGCCCGCTCCCTGGCACAGTCTCAAGGGCTGCTGCTCGGTGGTGAACGAAACGGCTTAACAGTCAAGGGCTTTGACTTCGGTAATTCTCCTTTTGAGCTTGAAAAATTCACACCTCATGGGAGGAACGCGGTGCTTACAACTACAAACGGAACAAAAGCAGTAGAAACTGTCGCTACAGCACCGGCGGTGCTCATTGGTTCTTTCCTTAATGCCAGAGCCTGCTGCCAAAAAGCACTGGAACTAGCCAACAAACACAGCACAGACATCGGAATCATTTGTGCAGGAGAAAAAGGTAGATTTGTTCTAGATGATGCTTATTGTGCAGGATATTTAGTAGAAACCCTGCACCTAACCATAACAAATAACGAGACAAAGATCAGACTATCTGACGCAGCACGAGCAGCCCAGAAACTATATCAATCATACCCTGATATTCTCAGTGCTTTCAATGAATCCAGCAGCGGGCAATGCCTCAGAGAAATCAAATGTACCGAGGACCTGGCATCATGCAGCAGAATAAACACTACTGAAGTTGTACCTCTTCTCATCGAAAGTTCTCCCTGCTTTTTTATTAATCAATATTGAAAGGAGGAGTTGATTAGATGAACAGAAAGCCAAATATTCTGGTAGCTGGCATCTTGGATACCAAGGGACAGGAGATAAAATTCCTTGCAGATAGAGTCAAGGCTGCCGGTGGGGAACCAACTATCCTGGAACTGAGTGTAGGCAATGAGGTTGGCTGGGCAGATATAAGTGTGGGCACAATCCTGCAAGCAATCGGGCGAAATAAAGAAAGTATCTTCACTCTGGACCGCGGAAAAGCCTCAGATATTATTGTAGAAGGGGCTAAAAAAATCACTGCCCTGCTCCTGAAAGAAGGAAAACTGGATGGGATGATCGCCTACGGAGGCTCTATGGGAGCCAGTATGGCCACCCGTATTATGCAATCTCTGCCGCTGGGCATCCCCAAATTCATGCTTACAACCATGGCCTCAGGAGATGTCGGTCCCTATGTAGGAACCAAAGACATCTGTATGATGTACCCCATAGCTGAAGCAGGCCTCAACAAAGTAACCCGCACCATCCTCAACAATGCCGCCAGCGCTGTAGTAGGGATGGCCACACCCCCTGAGATGGAAACAATTGATGAACGGCCGCTGATCGGATGCATGATGTTCGGTGTCACCACACCCTGTGTGCTTCGGGCATCCAAATATTTCGAAGGCAAGGGCTATGATGTATTAATTAACCACGCTGTGGGAAGCGGCGGACGCTCTCTGGAAGAGTTAATTCGGGACGGCTTTATTTTAGGCGTTTTGGATATTACAACCCATGAGATAGCAGATTATCTCCTGGGAGGTGTGCTCAGCGCCGGGCCAGATCGCTTAACAGCTGCAGGAGAAATGGGGATTCCTCAGGTAATAGCAC
>JBASML010000220.1:0-1671 GCA_049656845.1 Syntrophaceticus sp. | reverse complement strand
GATCATATCTGCGCCGTGCTCTGCTGCAACCCGGGCGCTGAGGGCAAGGAATCTGGTATCATTTTTCTTCTCGCCCAGTGCCTTACCAAGGCCGATAACACCTAACAGGGGCACATTCCAGCGGTGACAGTCGTCTGCAGCCCGTGCTAATCCTATTAGGGTTTTCCGCTCATTTTCCGACCCGATAAAGGCTGATACCGCCATGGCGTCAGCACTGAGAGCCAGCCCCTCTTCTACAGATGTTACCAATCCCTCATTGGTGATATCAGGTCCGGTAACGGTTGTTCCACCGGAGATACGCATAATAACTCCTGGGCTGCCAGTGGGTTCAAAGGTATGACGAATGATGCCCTTGGTGAGCAACCAGGCGTCTACTTGTCCTGTGGCATCAAGCTTACGTATTGTTCCGGCGATGTCCACGATCCCCTTCACAGGCCCCAGAGCATAGCCGTGGTCAACGGCGATGACCAGACTGCGCCCGGTATCCGGTTTAATGATTCTCTTCATCCTGTTCTCTAAGCCAGTCAACTAATTCCCTCCTTCCCGGTGCCAGGCTTGCTTTATTGCTTTATTACTTTTCTCCGACTTCCGCCTTCCTACTTCTCTTCTCACTTCCAACCTCCCGCTTCCCATATCTCATTTTGTAATCGGCTTGGTTAATTAAAAAACGATTTTCAGACCTCATAATAATTTCTTTTCCAACGACCAACCAAAAAACAGAAGTCAGATGCCGGAAGTCGGAAGTCTGAAAGGCCAACTACAAACCACTAACCCAACGATGCACGATGCACTGATAATGCCCCCCATTAATAATTACGCCCAGGTACAGGTTCAGGACATGGGTAACACTATGCCCCCTTTTCCGCAGTATAAAAGCGGAAAGAATCACCGGAACCGTCCCCGGTGCATTTCTGTCACCCCATAAGTACTATTCCTTTGATCATCTCTAAACTGCGGGCTCTTTCCACTGCCTCCAGCATAGAATCCAGGCTGAAGCGGTCAGTTATTAACTGGGCGATATCGATCTCCTGGGAGCCAATGAGATAGACAGCCTCACGAAAGTCCCCTGGTGTGGAGGCGAAGCTGCCGGTGATGGTGATCTCCTGGTAGTGGAGCCAGCGTGGATCGATGCTGATCTTGTGACCTGCGGGCGGACCGCCAAAGATATTGAAGACACCGCCCTTTTTCACCAAGGGAAAGGAAGCCTCGATTACCTGTGGATCGCTCAAAGATGTAATTACCACTTCTGCTCCATCACCACCGGTCAGTTTCATGACTGCTTCCAGGGGATCCTGGGTCTTGGGATTGATGATGGCATCTGCTCCCAAGTTTTTGGCGAACTCCTGGCGGCTGGCTTTTTGCTCAATAATAATAACCTTTGCTTTACACCATTTTGCCAAAAGCAGGTGAATCATTCCCATGGGACCGGCTCCGACGATAACAACAGTATCACCTTTTTCTGTTTTGTTTACCCGCAGAGCTGCCAGGCCACAGGAAAGGGGTTCAGCCAGTGCTGCCAGTTCAAAGGGTAATTCAGGCGGAAGTTTCACAACACCTCTGATATTGACGATCTGGCGCGGGATGCGCACATACTCGGCAAAGCCCCCATTGATCCCATGGGCAAGCCCAAACTCATGGCGGCAGAGGTTGTGTCGGTCACCAAGGCAGTAG
>JBASML010000219.1:0-1817 GCA_049656845.1 Syntrophaceticus sp. | reverse complement strand
TTTGGGAGCGCATCTACCACAGCCAGGGATATGGGAGCCTTTGTGGAAGAGGTTTATAGGTTTGCCGAACGCAATCCAGAGCAGGGAGGAAGGCTCATTAATGACCTCGCCCATACCGTCTACCATGTGGGCCTACCAGGTGAACTGCCATCCAAACTGGTAATCCCGCATAAAGAGGGAAGCATCATCGGAGTGGCCACAGACGCAGGGATTGTCTTTTCCAGAAGGCCATACGTTCTGGTTGTGCTTTCAGAGGGAGTTCCTGATGAAGATACCGGCTTTCAAAACATCGCTAAGATCTCCCGTATCATCTACGACCATCAACAAAAACTCCCTGCAGCCAAAAACCTCAAGCTCCCCGACATAGAATAGTGGATCAGGGGACGGTTCTCCCAATCCCATAAGACGTGAAAAGTGGGAGGTGTAAAGTGGGAATAGATATCGGAAACCGGTGGTTGGCCCCGCTAGTGAGCCTAACCACGTTAGTAATGCTTTAAAATGTTATACAAGTTATCTCGCTGTGCAGCAGTAAAACCAGCATTTTTGATCATGGACACAAGCTCCTCTTCAGAACTGGAATGGCCGGTGCCTGCTGCTCGCACCACATTTTCCTCAAGCATTGTAGAACCAAAATCATTGGCACCAAATCCAAGTGCAATTTGGGCAATCTTTACCCCCTGTGTCACCCAGGACACCTGTATGTTAGGAATGTTATCCAGATAAATTCGGCTCACTGCCAACATGCGCATGTAATCCCAGGAGGATGCTGCCCTCCCACCCAAAGCAGTATTGCCGGGCTGGTAGGTCCAGGGAATAAAGGCGGTAAACCCTCCGGTCTCATCCTGTAGGGAGCGCACCGCCTCCAAATGGCTAACGCGCTCCTTTAGTGTTTCCTGATGCCCAAAAACCATGGTAGCAGTGGATTTCATCCCCATTCTGTGGGCCGTTTCCATTACCTCCAGCCACCGCTGAGCACTGGTTTTGTTAGGACTGACCACCTGGCGTACGCGATCCACAAGTATTTCCGCTCCCCCACCAGGCAAGGAATCAAGGCCTGCATCTTGCAGGCGCCCAATCACCTGCTCCAGGGGAAGACCGCTTTTTCTCGCCAGGTAGTCGATCTCTACCGGGGAAAGGGAATGCAGGGTTATGGGATAGCGCTTTTTGATCTCCCTGAACAAATCCTCAAAATAATCCAGGTTCAGCTCCGGATGGAGCCCTCCTTGCATCAGTACCTGGTTTCCACCCACAGCAAGCAATTCCTCGATCTTCTGAAAAATTTCATCTTTAGTAAGCAGATATCCCTCAGGGTGCCCCAGGTCCCGGTAAAAGGCACAAAAGCGGCAACCACAACAGCAGATATTGGTATAATTGATATTCCTGTCGATTACAAAAGTCACAATGCCCTCCGGGTGCTTCTGTCTTCTCACCTGATCCGCCAGCAACCCCAGGTGTAGAAGATCCGCTTTTTCCAAGAGGTAAAGCCCCTCTTCCGGTGAAATCCGCTCCCCACAAAAAACCCGTTCACTGATCTCATCCATGTTTAACCGATTCGGCAACAGGATCCCTCCAAACCTCTGCCTGGACCTGCCGATCAATTAAACCGCATTGCCAGGCATACTCAAAGAACTGCTGCAGTCCCTCTAAATAAAGCTCATACTTGATATGCTGAAAGTAGTCCTTCATCACACCTGCAGAAATCCCAATCAGGTTTTGTGCCTGTTCAGCAATAAATTCCTGATTCTTAAAACTCCAAGCTTTTGCCTCTTGCAGCACACTCCAAATCCCCTGCAGCAGCTGCGGGTACTGCTCAACAA
>JBASML010000218.1:0-2631 GCA_049656845.1 Syntrophaceticus sp. | reverse complement strand
ATATTAATCACGTTGTCTTCCAAGAGCGAAGCAGCAGACTGCTCCTGCTTTTTCGTTTGGATGGAGTGCGGCATTACTTACCTGCCACAGTTTCTAAAGGAATGCAGCAAAAAGTGATGCTGGTGATCGGTTTTCTGTTGAAAGCAGACATTTACATCGTTGATGAGCCATTTATGGGGCTTGACCCACGGGCGATCAGGGATTTTCTAATACTGCTGCAACAGGAAAGGAGCCGCGGGGCCGGGGTCTTGATGTCCACACACGCCCTGGATACCGCAGAAAAGGTTTGTGATTCTATAATATTGATGTCAGAAGGCCGGCTAATTGTGAAAGGAAGTCTGGACGAGATTCGGAAAACCTGCGGCCTGCGGGAGGGATCCCTGCTGGACTGTTTTAATAAACTGCTGGAGGACAGCCCATGACACCAAAACAGCTGTTTTGGAGACGACTCCTGTCAGAGTGGAGACTTAAACACACTGCATGGAGCACAACCATTGATTGGACTGTTGCTCTCTACATTATAATTCCCGGCCTGATCATAGCAACGGTCAGCTATATACGCTTATGGAACCAGCTTCCCGCCTGGGCTGTCGGGCTTCCCACAGCCATACCTTTACTGCTCATCTCTCTTTATACATGGACAGGAACAATCCGCTTATTCCTTGAAGAGGCCGACCAGCTTTTTTTGCTGCAGCGCAGAGAATGGACGCGGCAAATCATGAGATGCGGGATGGGCTATTCTGCGGTATGCAGCCTCTTAACAACATTTTTCGTGTTTTTCATACTGGCCCCATTCCTGCTCCTGGGCTGCGGCCTGTCAATCAAACAGCTATTCCTGCTGTTCGCTCTTGCCTTCCTGCTGAAGATGAATCTGGGTTTGGTAAAACAATTTGTTTCCCTGCGCCTAAAAGCCTGGATAGCGAAAATCGTTTTAATAATACTCTTTATCCCCATGCAAGTGCTGTTTGTAATAGGAGCCAGTCTGCTCCTCACTCATTTTCCCCTCTGCTATGCCTGCTGCCTGCTGCTGGCCATGACACTTTTACTCCTCATCAAGATCCGGCTGGAAATAAGGGGAACATTTTTAGACGACATAGCCCGCGAAAACCATGAAAAGCTAAAAGATGTATCTATCATATTGGGAATTTCCGGAGTATCCATCAAAAAACCCAGTTTAAAAAAGAAAAAACCTGTGTTTTTTACCAGGTTCAACCATCTATTTCGGGAATACAGCGCGGTAAACAGGTTGACCGAAGCATGTATCAAGTCTTTCTTGCGAAACAAGAATGGTCTCATTTTATATATTAATTTGGTTTTTATCGGTGTGCTCCTTGTAAGAGTTCCCAACTGGTCGGTGTTGATCCTCTGGCCGTTTTTAGCAATTGCTCTTGCACTGTGGGCTAAATTCCATTGGGGGGATGTCATCACATCAGATTATATAAAACTGTTTCAGTGGAAATCCGAGGATGTTCATGAAGCAGCCAGGAGATCAATTTTTCTTTTATCATCTCCTGGATTTCTACTGATCAGCTTTGCATTGGGTTTCAGCTTATGGAACTGGGCAGGTGCTTTTGGCATTTTACCTGTAGGCTTTGGACTGAATCATTGTGTAACGAAATTAATAAGCATGTGGTATCATGCTTGAGTTATTCCCTTTCTACTGGTGTCCGCTCTATTTGGCCCCTTCATGCCCCTTCATTAATACTTCCGCTGATAATAAATGTACAGCCCGAAATAAATGACAACGACAACCAAGAGAAATATTCCTGCGTCTATTGGTACCTTTCCACTGCTGCCTGTTTCACCGCCGATATAAGCTAAAAGAATCAGGCAGCCTAACCAAACTGTAGCCTCAGCCGTTTTCCCGGCAATATACTCATTTCTTTCATCGGGCTGCAGGGCAGCGACACTCGTAGCACCGGATTTTAACTTAGCTGCCCTTCTAGCAGACACCACCATCATGATAATGTAAATCACCGCACCCACAAGCCAGAGGAGAGTTACAGGAGAATCAAGTTCTCTTCGAAAATATGAAATCACAAACCAGATCACCGCTCCCAGCAGATAGATTCCCCCGAAAAATATGTAGGTGTAAAGAGATTTTAGCGTCCTTTCCTTCTTACTCATCTTCTCATTCACCTCACTCTGTTGTTTTTAATCCCTCATGGATAAGCCTTGTCTCTTCGGAAACTCAGTATTCACATCACTTAATTTTATTCCCAGTCTGTACTCTCCAACCGGAAAACCCCTTCCAGCGGCACCTTGAAAACATGCGCCAGTTTCAGAGCAAGCATGATCGAGGGTTTATATCTGCCCGCCTCCAGGGAGTTGATGGTCTGGCGTGAAACCTGAACTAAAGATGCCAGGCATACCCCTATGCCACCTTGGCGACAGCGGCAGATAATAAAAAAAAGAGGTCAATGTTATGTAGCCATCCCCTTCCCCAAAGACATTTCATTATTGTAAAATATAATTGGGCACAAACACGGAACCGTTTTCTTGCCTACCTGGCAAGTGAGATGTGGGATGTGGGAGGTTAGAGGTGGGAATAGATTATCCTGTTGCCTGGAAATAAGCAAAAACCTTCGAATGGCTCACTGATCTGAATAAAGCAATAAAGCAAGCCTGGCA
>JBASML010000217.1:0-1624 GCA_049656845.1 Syntrophaceticus sp. | reverse complement strand
AAGGAGAGGATCAAAATGAGTGATTTAAATGAGCTGATCAAAAAGAATATTGAGCTGAGCGAAAAGCTCACCCCTAAAAACCATGAAATCTATACCGATATAGACTTTTATTTAATGACCAGCTCTTTGGATGAACTGGAAACAGAAGAGATTCTCCAGGAAATCATCGGTATGTTTCTCGAAGCCCAGCAGCGGGGTGAAGATATCGAAAAGGTTATTGGGGAAGATTATCAATCCTTTTGTGATTCCATCATTGAGTCTGCACAGCCCAAAAAGTTCCCCTGGCAGAAGGCGTTCAGATACTTGGAGATTGTGATATTAGTATTTGGGTGTCTATGGGTAATCGATCTTATCTCTAATTATCTTTCCCAGATGATTATAAATGGCAGACTTATTCTTGATTATCAGGTAAATCTAGGGTTTCTTCTCGTTGCAGCGATTAATACACTTGCTGCTGTTTTGATCGTTAACTATATTGGAAAGAAGAGCTTTAAACTTAGAAAAGATAAGGATAGAATAAAGAATAAGTTGATATTAGTAGTGGCCTTCATTGGGATTGTCGTGCTGGATGTGCTCGTAATGCAAAATACAGAATCATACGTATTATTTTCTTTGAAGGTTTATTATATGGCAGCAGTAATAATTGGGCTTTACCTTCCGGTCAAGGTGTTCAATAAAAATTTCGCAAAACTATAGTAAAAGAAAGCACGTGGGCGAAGCCCAGGGCTGACGCACGAGTTGCAACCGTGGCTGCATAAGGTGTTTGAGCGATTGTGCTAAAATTTTTATCGCACAGATTACCTGCCTCGGTTCTTAGCAGACCAGGCGTGTGGCAAATTTTTAGCATCAGTAATGGAGGAAGCCAAGCGGGGTGTACTGAATACATTTATTATTATAGAATAATGGTCGAGGTGCTGTCATGATGCAGAAGGAAACCAGAAAAGTATCATCTTTATATGTTGTACTGGGATGCCTGTTTGTCACCTGTCTGCTGATTTCCAATATTGTAGCAGGCAAGCTGATTTCAGTTTTAGGCATGGTCCTGCCGGCTGCTGTGATCCTCTTTCCGGTGACCTATATTTTCGGAGATATCCTGACTGAGGTTTACGGGTTTAAGCGCTCACGGCTGATTATCTGGACAGGTTTTGCCTGCAACCTCTTGATGGCGGCAGTTTTCATGCTGGTCGTGGCTCTGCCGCACCCGGATTTCTGGCAGTCCCAGAATGCCTATCAGGTTGTGCTGGGAATGACCCCAAGGGTTGTGGCTGCTTCTCTGGTTGCTTATTTTTTGGGGGAATTCTGCAATGCAGTTGTCTTATCGAAAATGAAGCTGCTTACCAGAGGAAAATGGCTCTTTACCCGAACTATCGGGTCAACCATAGTCGGTGAAGCCATTGACACCGCAGTTTTTATCACCATCGCCTTTGCTGGAACAGTTGCTGTGCCGGTTTTGCTCAGTATGATGGCTGCCCAGTATGTCTTCAAGGTCCTTTACGAAATAGCTGCTACACCCCTCACCTATCTGGCAGTGGGGTGGGTGAAGAAGAAGGAAGCAGTGGACACCTACGACTGGGATGTAGAGTATAACCCCTTTAGTTTGGAGATCGATTAGCTCCGATACGGG
>JBASML010000216.1:0-1709 GCA_049656845.1 Syntrophaceticus sp. | reverse complement strand
CGCCTTGCATTATCGCCAACCCGGCGTGACTGCAGCATTGTCTTTCTTTTGGGGCCTTGGCGGGACGTAAATATTGCTCCCAAAACTGCTCCCAGAAATCCACCGGTTAACAAACCATTAAAATAATTGCGTTTTGCCAACTCCCTCACCTCTCTTTATTATAGTTAAGATAAATCATCCCCTGTTGTATTTAATGCCATGAGATTGCCATCTTCGCTGATCTCATATACCTCAGATTCCCCACTGGCACTAAATTCAACATAACAGGACCAGCAGTAATACTGATCTGAGCCTACCTTGCCGGTCTGTTTACCACGGCATATCGGACACTGCATTCTGATCACCCCTATCTATTCCGGTAAATCCGGCGATGATAGCTTCCTTCCCCCAGGAAGAAACCATTTCCGGTGACATAACCATTCTGCCGGAAAGAAGATCTCCTACAACTCCTGTGGACAATTCATACCCCAGCAGTTTTCCCTCATCTGCATCAAAAATCACATCTTTGAGAGTTCCCAGGTTATTCCCGTCCTGGGTTAAAACCAGCTCTCCTCCTGTTTCGTTCATACTCTTTAATTCTGAAAGTTCTATATCATCTTGAAGAACTTCGGGTCCTGAAACAGTAATGGCATCGGTTCCCATACTGCTGAGATCAGCAAAGGGAAGGTAATGATCACCCACTACTAGGCAGCGTATTTTCAATTCCTGGTGACTCCAGAGGATATCCGCAACCACACCAATCTCTTCTCCTGTAGCAAGATTCACCACAGGCAACCCGATAATATCCCGGCCTTTTTGCAACTGATACCCCTTCTCCCTAATAAAATCCGCGTTTTTTTTATTATTACCCCCTTGGCAAAAAAAATGCACCCCTTTTTTGGGGTGCCTCCTGTTACCGGATTGGCTTGTGGATAATACCTCCTCCCAGCACAAGATCATCCTCATAAAAAACCACCGCCTGTCCAGGTGTTACCGCCTTTTGGGGTTGGGAAAACCTCACAATGATTTCTCCCTCTTCTCCAGGGGAGATCTCAGCTTCAGCGGGAGAGGCAGCATACCGGATCTTTACTTTGGCAGGGATGGGTTTTTGCAGTGATTCAACAGCAATAAGGTTCACATCCCTGGCTGTCAGTCCATGAGCCATGAGATCTTCACGCTTTCCTACCACCAGAGCGTTGCCTACAGGATCTATTTCCACCACATATGCAGGATATCCCAGAGCAATCCCTAAGCCGCGCCTCTGACCAATGGTATAAAAGGCAACACCCCGATGCTCACCAATAGGATTTCCTTGAAGATCATAAATAATTCCAGGCTCTGCTGCCTGGGGACTGCTCTCCAGTAAAAAGCGGCAGTAATCGTCATCCGGAATAAAACAGATCTCCTGGCTCTCTTTTTTCCCCGCGAATTGAAATCCTGCCCGGGCAGTGATCTGACGCACCTCATCCTTCCGGTACTCTCCAAGAGGAAATTTAAGATAGGGAAGTATATCCTGTTGCAGTGTAAATAACACATAACTCTGGTCCTTTTTTGCGTCAATGCCTTTTTTTAATACCCATCGCCTGCGCTGGTCATCATAATTCACTCGAACATAATGACCGGTTGCCAGATAATCAGCACCCAGTGTGCGTGTATAGTCGAATAAAGCCCTGAACTTGATAGTCTGGTTACAGATAATACACGGATTGGGGGTACGGCCAGTCATGTAC
>JBASML010000215.1:0-6851 GCA_049656845.1 Syntrophaceticus sp. | reverse complement strand
CCTTTATGGAGGCCTATAGAGCAAGAACTGCAGACCATTTTTGAGCAGTTAGAGGCTGCTCTACGTCCTTTGGGACGGTCTTTGCTAAAAGAGCTTATGCAGCAGTTACCTGATTATGAATTCCTGTTTCCGCCAGGGTTGGTGTGTTTCAGTGGACATCTTTTTTCGCAGGGAAGGGATCAATATCTACCAGCATTATTTATGGAATTGCTATATCTAGGAACCAGATACCATAATATGGCGGGGCATCTTAAGAGTAAAGAGCAGCAGATGTTTGTTCTAACAGGTGATTTTCTGTATAGCCATCTCTTTTATTTGCTAGATAAGTCACAGAACCTATTTTTATTGGATAATTTTTCAAGGTTAATTATCGCAATGAATGAAGGTTTTGCCAGTGAGGAAGGTTATAGATTAAAGAAAACAAAACCTGATAAAAAAGAAATCAGGGAGTGGCTCTACAAGCAGTACGGGGTTTTTTACGGTGAGAGCTGTTTCCTGGGGAGCCTCTTTGCCAGATCCAGTAAAAAAGAGCAGTTAATAATGAAGGAATTTGGAACTGCCTTTGGGATCGCTTACGGGATACATAAGAAAGGATACAGCTCTTTATCTGCGGACGAATTTATGGAGAAGGGGTTTAGCGCACTCTCCTTACTGCCGGATTCCCAGGGCAAAAAGGAACTGGAATCTTTTGTGCTGGGGATTATAGAAAGCGGTGGTATTTGAAAACACGCTGCTTTTGACAAAAACAGCTAGCTACATGTTGCGCAGTATCCTAGAGATTTTCCGAAACGAGCTGTTGTTCTGTCTTGCTTGAAATCGGGAGTCTAGCGGTAGACCGTCAGGGTATTTAATTTATTTTCAGGGTAGGGATTTTTTCTACAAAGAAAGGAACGGTGATCATTATTACAGCTTATCAAGATTTACATGAATTCACTTCAGTTTTAGAAAAAAGGGGTTTACTGAAACGAGTTAGTGTTGCAGTAGACCCAGTGCTGGAGATAACAGAGATCACTGACCGCATTAGTAAAATGAATGGCCCAGCTTTGCTCTTTGAGAATATCAAAGGGTCTTCCTACCCTGTTTTAATCAATACCTTTGGTAGTTTTGAAAGAATGGCCTTGGCCTTGGGTGTAGATGATCTTGATGAAATTGGAGCAAGAATATCAGAACTGCTTCAGCTTCAGGAAATCCCAGGGGGAGGGTTTCTTGATAAACTAAAGGCTGTACCTCGTCTTGCGGAGATTGCCTCTTGGGCACCGAAACTTATCAAAAATGCCCCATGCCAGGAAGTAGTTCTTCATGATAGTGAGGCCACTCTTGATCTTTTTCCCATACTGCAGTGCTGGCCTGATGATGGGGGTCGCTATATTACTTTGCCTTTGGTTTATACAAAAGATCCGCAAACAGGTGCGCGCAATATGGGGATGTACCGCCTGCAGGTTTTTGACGGAAGGACTACCGGAATGCATTGGCATATTCACAAGAACGGAGCGGAAAATTATCGCGCTCACCAGAATTTCGGTAAGCGTATGGATGTTGCAGTTAGCCTGGGAGGGGATCCAGCGACCATTTATGCGGCTACAGCTCCACTTCCTCATGGTATTGATGAGATGCTCTTTGCTGGCTTTCTCCGCCAGCAGGCGGTGGAAATGGTCAAATGCAAAACTGTGAACCTGGAAGTGCCTGCCCACTCGGAGATTATACTGGAGGGGTATGTGGATCTAGATGAACAGCGTCTAGAGGGGCCCTTTGGCGATCACACAGGATATTATTCTCTTGCTGACTTGTATCCTGTTTTCCATATTAACTGCATCACTCACCGGAGGGATGCCATCTACCCGGCTACAGTAGTGGGCAAGCCTCCGATGGAGGATTGTTTTCTAGGCAAAGCAACCGAGAGAATCTTTCTTCCTCTGTTAAAAATGTTTATGCCGGAAATTGTAGATATGAATCTCCCATTAGAAGGTGTTTTTCACAACTGTGCTGTTGTTTCTATCAAGAAGTGCTATCCAGGTCAGGCAAAAAAGGTGATGTGTGCCATTTGGGGTATGGGGCAGATGATGTTCACCAAGATGATCATCGTTGTGGACGAGCATGTCAATGTACAGGATATGACTGAGGTTTGGTGGCGTGTCTACAACAATACAGATCCCAAAAGAGACTTTATGATTGTGGATGGGCCACTGGAGGTTCTCGACCACTCTTCACCTCTGCCTGCCTATGGCTCCAAAGTAGGAATTGATGCCACTAAAAAATGGGCAGGAGAAGGACATCAAAGGAAGTGGCCCGATGAAATTGTTATGACCGAGAAGATCAAGGAGTTAGTAACTTCTAGATGGCGCGAATATGGTTTCGATGCTCACGACAGATAACAATAGCCAGAACAAGCAAGATAATAAGGATAATATCAGTAAAAGAAAGAGGTTTTTTGCTTGTTATGCAGAAAAACTTGTTATGCAGAAAAAATAGTTATATATGTTTTATAAACTAATCTAGTTTGGTGGTTGTTATTGATGTCTTATCAAGATATATTGGAGGAAATTCATGGCGATCTGGCTTATGTAGAAAAAGAGCTTCATGGATATGCTAGGTCATCACCAACCATATTGGGTGAGTCATCGGAGCGCCTGGTTCGAGCAGGGGGGAAAAGGCTGCGGCCCGCATTTGTGCTTCTATCAGGGAAGTTTTTTGAATATAATCTGCAACTTATGGGCCAGCTTGCTGTGGCCATTGAGCTCATTCACATGGCAACGCTTGTTCATGATGATGTTATTGACAAAGCAGCTACCCGCCGCGGGCTTCCAACAGTACGCGCCCAATGGGGGGATCCCCTGGCACTTCAAACAGGTGATTATCTTTTTGCTCAAGCCCTCAAAATAGTGGCTCAGTACGGCAAACAAAAGATTGTGAGTATCCTCGCTCGAGTGAGCCTGGAGATGTGTGAAGGTGAAATCGAGCAGATCAATAACATCGGAAACTTCGAAATTGGATTGCGGACTTATCTGCGACGGATTCAGCGCAAAACGGCGTTTTTAATTTCTGCCTGTTGTCAAGTTGGTGCCTTAGCAGGGGAGGCTCCCCCTGACCTCACCTGGCATTTAAAAAAATATGGTTATTACCTAGGAATGGCTTTTCAGATCACAGATGATATCCTTGACTTTACAGGTTCAGAGAAGGTTTTTGGCAAGCCAGTGGGTAATGATTTAAGGCAGGGGATCATCACTATCCCAGTGATTTATACTCTACAAGATCAATCATTTGGTCCGCGATTACAAAAAATCATCGAAAAAAAGACAAAACAAGAGGATGACTGGGAAGAAGCTTTTGCTCTAATCGAGGAGGCTGGGTCATTAAGGGTTTCACAGCAGTTATGTGACCGTTACCTCCAAAAGGCAAAGGATGAGCTTTATTACCTCCCAGATTTACCGCCAAGAAGAATCCTGATAGAACTTGCTGATTTTATTGGAACCCGAAACTTCTAAAACCCCTTTCAGGAGGACTACCAATGGAAAACAACGATGCACCAGACAAGAACCAGAAAACGATGGGCATACTACAACACTTAGAAGAGCTGAGAAAAGGAATCATTATATCACTGATCGCTATTGCTATTGCCAGCGTTATTTCCTTCGCTTTTATAGAAGAAATTTTGGGGGTTATTACTAAACCCTTAACAGCACAAGGAATTAAACCGGTTTATACTGCTATAACAGAGGGTATTTTTACCTATTTTAAAATTGCCCTGATTACTGGTACGGTTTTTGCCACCCCTGTGTTAATCTGGCAGGTGTGGCGCTTTATTGTTCCAGCCCTTTACCCCCATGAAAAAAAATACCTATACAAACTTGTACCAATTTCCATCATTCTTTTTGTGGGTGGGGTTGTTTTTGCTTACTTTACCGTTTTTCCTATTGCAGTTTTTGTTCTCATCAAACTGGCCAGTGAATTCGAGCCTATGCTCACCATTAGTAAATATCTTTCCTTCACATTGTCTTTTTTGATACCTTTTGGTCTTGTCTTCGAATTTCCACTGGTTATCTACTTTCTCACCAGCATCGGTGTAGTTACACCAGAATGGTTAGTTCGTAACAGAAAATATGCAATTCTGATAACATTTGTTCTTGCTGCGATGCTCACACCTGGCCCTGACCCCCTATCGCAGTTGATTATGGCTGCTCCTATGGTGGTTCTTTACGAGATCGGTATTCTAGTAGCCAAGGTGGTTACAAAAAAAAAGAACGCAAAGTTCAGAGAACTAGCTAGTGAAGAGGGTTAGAACCAATATTTCACATTATGATTAGCAGGAATATTGCAGAAAAGGGTTGGGTTCTGAAGGATGTAAAAACACTGGTTCTGGATCTGTTTGCACAAAAAGAGGGTTTCCAATGGCTAGGGAAAAGATAATGTGATTGGTTGTTTTAGAAAAGGGGAAATCGCCGATGTGTGAAGGTTTTTTTGAACAAAGGGAACAAAGTACACATTTTTATCCAGTTGCTCTTAAGCTTCAGGGAAGGTGCTGTTTGGTGGTTGGTGGTGGCGATGTTGCCGCCAGGAAGACTGCGCGCTTGCTGGAATGTGGGGCCCAGGTTCGTCTGGTCAGCCCTTATTTAACAGAAGAGTTGGAGGGCGAAGTTGAAAGGGGAAAAATCACTTACATAAAGCGCATGTTTAAAGAAATTGATCTTAAAGGGGTATATTTGGCAATCTGTGCAACAGATAACGCAGATTTAAATAGGAAAATAGCTGGATGCTGTGAGGCTCTTGGTATCCTGGTTAATGTGGTGGACAATCCGGAGTTAAGCAGTTTCTATGTCCCTTCTGTTATCCAAAGAGGGCCCTTATGCATCAGTATAACAACAGGAGGTAACAGCCCCTTGTTAGCCAGAAGGCTTAGAGAAGAACTGGAAGAGATAATTGGGCCGGAATATGAAGAGTTGGTGGTTTTGCTCGGTCAGATGCGCTGCATTATTCAGGAACGGGTGTCTGATCCTGAGATAAGACGCAAAATCGTAGAAGATATTTTACCACCAGGTGTTTTGTCTGATCTGAATGAGGAAAGGATAAATGGAATTAAGAAGCGGGTGAAAGAATGTATCTCATAGCTCTTGGAATGAACCACCGTACAGCGCCAGTTGATGTCCGGGAGAGGTTGGCTTTTAGCAGCAGTACCATGGAATCTGTTGTTAAAGATCTAAAGGGAATCCCTTCTCTTGGTAGTTTTATTGTGCTTTCCACTTGCAATCGTATAGAGATATATGCCAATGTTTCCCAGATGCAGGATGGTATTATTGATTTGAAAAAATATCTCTGCCAACAGGCACAGTTATCGGAAGATGAGGTATTTCGCTATTTTCATGTTTGGACAGGTGAAGAAGTTGTCGAACACCTCTTTCGGGTAACAGCTGGGCTTGATTCAATGATACTGGGTGAAACCGAGATCCAGGGCCAGGTAAATGATGCCTATCAGTATGCCTGTACCATGAAAACAAGTGATAAAATTCTGAATACGCTTTTTCAGGAGGCCATAAGATTCGGAAAAGGAGTTCGTAGCCAAACTGGTATCGACCAACACCCGGTATCGGTAAGTTATGCTGCTGTGGAACTGGCACACTCTGTATTTGGGGATCTCAGCGAGTGTACAGTGTTAATTATTGGGGCAGGGGAGATGGGAGAACTGGCCTTGAAACACCTGGTTGCCCGGGGGGTAAAGACAGTTCTTGTTTCCAACCGTTCTTATGATCGAGCTTGCAGTCTTGCCCAGGAGTACGGTGGTGAGTCTATCCGTTATGATCAGTTTTTAACACGATTGGGTAATTCAGATATTGTTATCGGCTGTACAGCTGCTGCCCACTTTGTGATCCATGCTGAACAGGTGCACCGGGTCATGGAAGGGAGTAGACAGAGACCACTGTTTTTTATAGATATTGCGGTTCCCAGGGATATTGATCCTGCTGTTAAAGAGATCCCTGGTGTCATTCTTTATAATATCGATGACCTGGAAGAAGTAGTTCTTGAGGGGATGCAGGAGCGTAAAAAAGCTGCCAGGAAAGCTGAGGAGATGCTCCAGGATGCTGTGGGTGAATTTCTCAACTGGGCCAGTACTCTTGCGGTCATTCCCACCATCAAATCTCTCAAGCAAAAAGGGAATGAGATCATGGAAGAAGAATTAAATCGATGTTTTAACCGCTTAGGAGAGATGGATCCCCGGACAGAAAAGGTCATCAGGAGTATGGCTCATTCCATTGTTAATAAACTGCTTCATTCGCCTACAGTGCGCTTAAAAGAATATGCATGTAGTGGTGATGGGCAGCTGTATGGAAAGGTGCTGGAAAACTTATTTGACCTGCCTCACCTAAGTGAGCACAGAGAGTTGGGATTAGCAGAGCAACAAAGGAAATATCCATGCTTAATAGCTGCGCCATTAGAGGGTGAAAAGAAACGTCAACAGGGAGGCGAAGTCGGGAATGTAGTGAAACTGAAGTGAGGCAGTTTGTGTGAGTTTCCAACATATGACATTTAGCCACCGATATATTACTGACAATTTTTTTAAGGGTGAGTAGGGAATGGGTAGAATTAGAAGAAGATTGCGGGCTGGGACCAGGGGAAGCAAACTGGCGCGCAGGCAAACTGCACTAATCATAGAAAAGATACTGGATAAATATCCGGAGATGGAGATCGAAGAGGTGATAATCTCTACAAAAGGTGACAAGGATATGAAGCCTTTCAAAGATCTGGTTGCCGGGGGAGAAGTTGGCTTGTTTGCCAAGGAAATGGAAAAGGCACTGTTGAGTGGTGAGATAGACTTTGCGGTGCATAGCCTTAAGGATCTCCCGGTAGAATTACCTCCAGGG